>JBATYU010000231.1:0-3822 GCA_049674245.1 Bradyrhizobium sp.
TCGCGGCTGCCCTCGCGAGCAGAATCTCGTGCATCACTCGGGGTCGGGGTGGTTGGCTAGTCCTTCCCCGTGGGGGACTTGCACCTCCTATTCTTTGCCAGCTTCCTGGCGCTCTCCGAGTCGGGTCGATGCTGTCGAAAAAGTCTTTTTGAACACAAATTCTCCGAGCCGTGGGGCGCTTTTCTGCCAGCTCGGGTCGCGCCCTACGCCGCGCGGATGTTGGCCATGAAGCGGTCGAGCTCGGCCCGCAGCCGCGCGCTTTCGGTCGACAGCGTCGAGGCGGAATTCAAAACCTCTTCGGAAGCCGATCCGGTTTCGGTGGCGCCGCGATTGACCTGCATGATGCTGGCGGCGGTCTGCTGGGTTCCCTCGGCGACGTTCTGGACGCTCTTCGCGATCTCCTGGGTCGCCGTGCTCTGCTGCTCGACGGCGCCCGCGATCGAGGAGGCGATAGTCGAGATCTGCGCAATCGTGGCCCCGATTTCCTTGACCGCCGCAACCGACTCCTGGGTCGCGCCCTGCATGCCCGAGATGTGGTTGGAGATTTCGTCGGTGGCTTTCGCGGTCTGGCTGGCGAGCGATTTGACTTCGGTGGCGACGACGGCAAATCCGCGGCCGGCGTCGCCGGCGCGGGCGGCCTCGATGGTGGCATTCAGCGCCAGAAGATTGGTTTGCTCGGCGATCGCGGTGATCAGCTTGACCACGTCGCCGATCTCTTGCGCGGCACGCGACAATTTGCCGATGCGCTCGTCGGTCTGTTGCGCCTGCGCGACCGCCGCCACAGCGATCCGGTTCGATTCATGCACGCGCTTGCCGATCTCCTCGACGGAAGCGGACAGTTCTTCGGTGGAGGCCGCGACCGATTGCATGTTGCTGGAGGCCTCTTCGGAGCTGCCAGCAACCGCACTCGACAATCCCTGCGTGGTTTCCGCCGTCCGCGTCAGCGTGCCGGCGGCCTGCTCAAGCTGAACCGCCGACGCCGATACGTTCGAGACGATGGCGCCGACCGCGGTTTCGAAATCGTCGGCGAAGCGAATGAGCTCGGCACGGCGCGCAGCACTTGCCGCCTTGTTTTGCGCATCCTGCGCGGCGGCGTCGCGCTCGGCCTTGGCGATCGCCTGGAGCTTGAACGCTTCGACGGCGCCGGCCATTTCGCCGAGCTCATCCTTGCGACCGAGGCCCGGCAGTACGATTTCGAAATTGCCGCCGGCGAGCTCCCGCATCGCCTTGCACATCAGGGTCATCGGCCGCGAAATGCCTCCGCCGAGCAGCAGCGCCCAGATGCCGCCGAGCACGAAACCGCCGGCCGCGAGCATGATGATCAAATGTTCGGTCTCGCTGATACTGGCGTCCGACTCCTGTTCAAGCCGTTGTTGATCGGAAAGCAGGTCGGCCTTCATTGCGCTCGCGCCCTTCACGATCGCCGCCGCGGAATCCGCCATCCTGGCGACCAGCCCATCGATTTCCCTGGAATTTTCGATCAGCTTGGTCAGCGCCTGCCGGTATTCTTCGAGCAATGCAGCGGCCTCCTTGAGGCCCTGCGCGATCTTTTCGTCCTTCGACGATATCGCGTGCAGCGAGTTCTCGACGAACTTGAGACGCGCCATGGCGCTTGCCGCGACCGTCTTGTCGGAATTGACGACGAAGGTATTGGCAAGCGCCGTGGCCGCCTGAAACTGATCGGTCACTTTCTTCGCGCCGAACTGGATCGCCTGAAGCGCGGCATCGTCGGCATTGCTGGGGAGATCGTCGAGCTTGTAACGCAGCATATTGGCGCCGCGGGTGAGCGCATTTTGTGTCACCAGCGCGCTGTCGCGCTTGAACTTGAGGATATCGGCAAAGATCTTGGTGAAGGCTTTGAATTCCAGGGCCAGACGCGTGATCTGATCGAGGCGCGCCGGGTTGCTGGTTTTTTTCATCGATTGATCGATGGCCTCTTTCAGGCTGGCTTCGGCCGCCAGCGCCGCCGTGGCATCGTCTTCCCTTCCGGTCACCACATAGTGGCGCGCCAAGGCCTGATACGAGATCAGCTCGCGATCGATATTGCGGGCGAGATCGGCCTCCGACACGCTGATGCGGTAGGACGCGACCCCCGCCGAGACGCGCTCAAATCCGAGATAGGCGATGCCCATGCTGGCCGCCGAGACGGCGAGCACGACCGCAAAGCCGGCCAGGATTTTGGCCCGGATGCGTAAGCTCGGGAATTTCAGCGATTGCGGCCAGACACGCCCGGACATTCCCACTCTTGCCCCGTATTCTTCCATACCCAACAGGAATCAGGCGCCGGTGTGGGTCACTGGCTCCGATTCCGCTGCGCAAAAACTAGGGCAGAATGGATAAAGGCGAGTAAATTCGGGGGGTGCCTTGGTCTGCCACGGGGCTGTCGCGGCGAGAACGATTTGGCCTTTCTCCACCCCCCTGGAAGGACAGGGTCACGGACATTCGCGCGCAGTCCGCCAATCGCAAGGCCCTTCGCGACAAAAATCCTAGTTGCAAAGTTCCGCACCCCTGCTTCTAATCGGAAAAATTCCAAAAACATCGGGAGGTATCACGCGTGTCTACGGTCAAATTGACGGTGAACGGCAAGGCGGTCTCGGTCGATGTCGAGGACCGCACGCTTTTGGTCCAACTCTTGCGCGAAAATCTGAACCTGACCGGCACCCATGTCGGCTGCGATACCAGCCAATGCGGCGCCTGCGTGGTGCATATCGACGGCAGGGCGGTCAAATCCTGCACCGTGCTGGCGGGACAGGCCGCGGGCGCAAGCGTCACCACCATCGAGGGCATCTCGAGGGGCGACGAACTGCACCCCATGCAGGCGGCATTCCGCGACAACCACGGCCTGCAGTGCGGTTACTGCACACCCGGAATGATCATGTCGGCGATCGATATCGTCCATCGCCACGGTGGCCAGCTCGACGAACAAACCGTCCGGCACGAGCTGGAGGGCAATATCTGCCGCTGCACCGGCTATCACAATATCGTCAAATCGGTGCTCGACGCGGCCTCCCGCATGAAGGTCGCGCAGGCGGCCGAATAGAAGCGGCCTTTCGACCATCGCATTCAAGACCGCCGGACTTCGATGGAAACGGCGGGAAACCAACATCTCCGGCAGGGAGGACAAGACATGGGCGTTGAAGGCATTGGCGCAAGCGTGGTGCGCAAGGAAGATAAGCGTTTCATCACCGGCAAAGGCCGCTACGTCGACGACATCAAGCTAGTCGGCATGACTTATGCCCATTTCATCCGCAGCCCGCACGCCCACGCCAAGGTGAAGCGCATCGATTCGGCGGCGGCGATGAAAATGCCGGGCGTGATTGGCATATTGACCGGACAACAGATCGTCGACGACAAGGTCGGCAATCTGATCTGCGGCTGGGCCATCACCTCGAAAGACGGCACGCCGATGAAGATGGGCGCATGGCCGGCGATGGCGCCGGATACCGTTCGCTTCGTCGGCCAGGCGGTCGCGGTCGTGGTCGCGGAGACCAAGAACCAGGCCAAGGACGCGGCCGAAGCCGTGGTCGTCGATTACGAAGAGCTGCCGGCCGTTCCCGACATCCGCGCAGCGATCAAGCCGGGCGCGCCGCAACTTCATCCGGAGGCGCCGGGCAACGTCATCTACGACTGGGCGCTCGGCGACGAAGCCGCGGTGAAAGACGCCTTTGCGAAGGCCGCCAATGTGGTGACGCTGGAGCTCACCAATAATCGGCTGGTGCCGAACGCGATGGAGCCGCGCGCGGCGATCGCCGAATATAACGAAGCCGAAGAGCATTTCACGCTGTACACGACCTCGCAGAATCCGCATGTCGCCCGCCTCGT
>JBATYU010000232.1:0-5538 GCA_049674245.1 Bradyrhizobium sp.
GCGCATGTGGTTTCAAGCCGTGCGTGCCGCCGACGTTCGACCCGAGGGAGGAGCCCGGTGCGTTAGCAGCGCTCGCCGGGATCTGTGCGGGGGGCGAGGAGAAATCCTCGTCCCTACCGCGACCATCGGACTTGTTGCTTTGGGTATTCACCTTTAGGCGGCTTTCAGTATTCTAGGCCGGTACTCTCTTTTCGACAGAGGTATCGATGACCAATCTATATTTCGAAGAACTGGAAATCGGAACCCGAAGCACGGCTGGACCCTACCTCGTCTCCAAGGAGGAGATTGTCCGGTTCGCGAAACAGTATGATCCGGTGCCACGCCACATTGATGAGGAAGCTGCGGCGCGTTCGATCTTTGGCGAGCTGACGGCATGCAGCGCCAACACATTCTCGATCTTCATCTTGTTGACGACCCAGCTTCGGCCACGCTTCCATGTCCTTGCGGGATTGGGTTGGGATGAGCTGAGGCTGCCGAACGCGGTACGCCCGGGCGATGAGCTTGATCTCGATTTGATAGTTTTGGAGAAACGCGAATCGAAGTCAAAACCCGATAGGGGCGTCCTTCGCAACCAAATTTACTTGCGCAATCAAAAACGCGAAGCGGTCTTGCAGTGTATCGCCAATATTTTCGTTGCGCGACGACCGGACGCGAATGGGCCGCCCGCGAGTTAGCTCCAAGACTTCCGACCAACCGCTGCGGACATTGAAGGGTCGCCTAGCACCTTGCTTGGCGTGTCGGCTCCTGGCACCAACCGGGCCGGTCGGTTGATGTCCGCTATTCGGGGGAGACCGGAAGTCGCGTTTCGGAGCCGTCAGGACCGCTTTTGACCCAAAAGCGACATGCGGCACTCCGTAGTGTCCACGGATATGATAACGTTCTCGCCAAAGGAAAGGGCCAAGGCAGGTGACAGGCGGCTGCTCTCGACGTGTGGTCTGGTTTATTGTGGTCTGCACGGCCATAGCGATGTTCATCCCGACGCGAACCAGCATCGCGGCTGACGAGCCCAAAACCGTCTTGATCCTTCAATCCTTTGATCAAAACTCCAAACCTTGGAGCGAATACTCAAGGGCGCTGAGGCAAGAACTGGAGCGTCGGTCACCTTGGCCCGTTATCATCGAGGAAGTTTCGGTTGTCACCGCGCGGGCCGATGACCAGAATGCCGAAACCCATTTCGTCGGGTATCTCCACGCGCTATTCGACCATCGCCCGCCCGATCTAGTTGTAACGTTTGGTGCGCGCGGCGGCGCATTCGTCCAGCGTCACAGGAGCGAGCTTTTTCCTGCGATCCCGATGGTCCTCACCGCGATTGAGGCCCGCCGAGTCCAGAGCCTCACGTTGACCGAAAATGACACCGTCGTGGCGGTCCGACAGAATATACCCGTCCTATTCGGCAACATCCTGCAACTGCTGCCGAACACAAAAACCATAGCTGTGGTGACTGGCAACTCTGAACGGTTCTGGATAGAAGAAATAAAACGGGAACTTGAGCCACTGAAAGATCGTGTCACGTTGCGGTTCTACAACGATCTATCATTCGACCAGATTCTGAAGGAAGCGGCATCTCTGCCGCCACATAGCGCGATCTACTGGAATCAGACACGGGTCGCGCAGGGTGAAGTACATGCGGGGCAACGAGCACTAACAGGACTCGCTGCCGTTGCGAACGCACCAATTTTCACGTTCGACGACTCTTTTTTCACTGGAGAGATCGTAGGCGGGCCAATGGCTTCAGTATTGGCTGGTACCAGTGCTACGACCGATGTCGTTCTACGTGTTCTCGCTGGCGAAAAGCCGTCCGATATAAAGACGCCGCCTCTTGAGTATGGCCCAGCCAAGTATGACTGGCGGCAACTCCAGCGCTGGGGCATTAGCGAGAGCCGCCTCCCACCGGGAA
Organism: Bradyrhizobium sp.; assembly: GCA_049674245.1. Classification (GTDB taxonomy): domain Bacteria; phylum Pseudomonadota; class Alphaproteobacteria; order Rhizobiales; family Xanthobacteraceae; genus Bradyrhizobium. The sequence goes on from JBATYU010000232.1 coordinate 1,898, forward strand.
GCGAAGTCTTGTTTCGGGAGCCGACGGTGTGGCAACAATATCAGTGGCACATTGCGCTGATCCTCACCGTTATACTCGCGCAAGCCGGGCTTATCTCGGTCCTGCTGCGTGAGCATCGTCGTCGTCAATTCGCGGAAGCGCAGTCGCGACAGCGCATGGGAGAACTGGCCCGTGTCATGCGCTTCTCGACCGCTGGCGAACTGACCGCCTCAATCGCGCACGAAATTAACCAGCCGCTCGGCGCTATTCTGACCAACGCCGAAACCGCAGACTCGATCCTGCAATCATCGAACCCCGATATCGCTGAACTCAAGGATATCGTGAAGGATATTTTGCAGGATGACCGGCGCGCCGGCGAAGTCATCCGGAGGATGAGGAGCCTGCTGAAGAAAGCACCTTTTGAACTGAAAAACTTCGACTTAAATGAGGTCGTTCACGAAGCGATTGGAGTTATTTTTTCTCCTGCCGGCGGACGAAGGGTCGAATTGACTAGTTTGATCACACCGGATGCGCTTCCGATCCTTGGCGACCGTATTCAACTTCAACAAGTCATTCTGAACCTTGTCACGAACGGGATCGACGCGATGAAGGATACGCCGAGCGAAAATCGCATCATCACCATTCGGACTGCGCGCGTCGAGAACTTTGCCGAGCTATCCGTGTCGGATCGTGGCCATGGCATTCCCGAAGACAAATTAAAAGTGGTCTTCGAACCATTTTTCACCAGCAAGGCGGAAGGCATGGGCATGGGACTGTCTATCGCGCGCACCATTATCGAGGCGCACAATGGGTTGATATGGGCAAAAAATCGCGATCACGGCGGCGCGTCTTTCCGGATCAGGCTTCCTCTTGTCCAATAGTTAATCCATGGCATGACGCAACGAAGTATGCCCCCCACTTCCGGTGATGGCACTTTTCGAACATGGCGCGATGTCTGAGTTGAGTCCGTTATGCGCAGCAAAGCGGATATTGATTTGGCGCCCGATTAGAGGGGACGTGACGTTTATGCGTCAGCCAGCGCTATGCGGCTTGTCCCAAAAGTACTCGCGGTTGCCGGTCTCGCGCTCGGCGAAATCGTCGATCGCCGACATGATCGCCTGCACCAGTATGTTGCTGCCAGGCACCGTCAGTCGAACATGCTCCGCCCGCGTGCAGAGATGCCGCACTTTCCAGAGCGCAGCCATGAACTGAGATGGATCTGCTTCAGGGTCGTACCAGAGCGGTTTGGGCATTTGCCGATATGAGAACAAAGCATGAACTTTGTCAAGGTACGTTGTCCTCAATTTCTAATCGAGAACAAGGCGCTTGCCTTGATGCTGGCGCAACCCTCGATGATCAAGCGGCCGGTGCTCGATCTCGACGGCAACCGGAGATTTACGCCAAGAAAGTGCGGTCGCCGGGCAAACCCAGAGCATGATTCAACGGCGTTGAAATCATACGCGCCGTCCCCGCTTTGCGTCAGCCTAATCGAATTCGATCACGTCGCCCGCTGCGATGCGGCCGGGCGCGCGATGGAACAGGTCGCGATCGATGACGGCGCGCAGTTTTGGCGTCGGCAGGACATCGTTTCTCCGCATCAGGTTCTTGATTTCGAAGCCGCCGTCTTCGCTGATGGTCTTCAGCGAGGCAATGATATGCGTGACTTTACCGCCTTCCGAGAACGGCAGCAGCAGCCGCTCATAGTCGACAGTTCGGCCGTAGGCGTCATCGATGTTGAAGATGGTGTAGACCGGAAGCGCCCGCTTGATACATTCGTAGTAGACCGGCATCACGATGGGCGCCAGTCGGGCACCGAGATATTCGTCGGCAAAGCGGCCCTTGCCGGTATGGCCATGGGCGCTCGAGATTCGCGTGCCGTCGCTTTGGATGATCAGCCGTGGCGGCTCCGGCGCAGTATCGACCGTGCAGAACACAAGGTCCAGAAGCTCGTCCTCGAATCGGGCCGGCTGATATTCCTCGATGCGCGGAATCGATTGCGCGCGGGCGTAAAGCCGCAGCCACGTGTTCAGGAGATCACGCTGCTTGATCGCCTTGACGACCGACGGTTTGGCGCTCTCAAATTCCAAGGCTGAATTCCGTTCTGGAGATAAACCAGCCAATTGTCAGGCTCAGGGTAAAATTTTTGATGAAAGCCCGCACCAAAACACCGTTAACGGCAGCTTATCTGGCTGGTCCACCGCAGCCTTGCGCCGCGCGGGTCATGCAAAGCCGATCTGCTCGTTCGACTAATGGCGCATTCGCCGCCTCGTCTGCGCGGGCCGGGTCTGCCTGCCTTTCGGGCTTGGCATTACCGTAGCAGGCGATGACCGTGCAGCCATTAGCGAACAACGGGCTAGGATCAAGATCGATCATCGCAGCGGCGCTGACCGATGTCTGCTTTCGGGGGTAACGCAGACACCCCATTTCAATGGAGTCAGGACCGTTTTTGACCCCAAGGCCGACGTCAGGCCGATTAATGCCTTGGGCGGTTTCGGAAGGTGCTAGGTTACACACATTGGCCGGCCCGATCCTTCGGAGGCGCTATGCGACGGCGCGAGTTCATCTCGATTCTCGGGAGTGCGGTTGCCGCGTGGCCGCTTGTCGCACGGGCGGAACGGATCGCTCGGGTCGGTTACCTTGGTTTGACGTCCGCCTCCAAACAAGCAGATCGCATTGATGCATTTCGTGCAGGTCTTCGTAACCTCGGCTACGTCGAAGGCAAAAACGTCCAAATTGAGTTTCGCTTTGCGGACGGAGACAATGGCCGGCTCCCGGGTCTAGTGGTCGAGTTAATTGGTTTGGACGTCGATGTCATCGTGGCTTACGCAACAGGAGTTCCTGCTGCTCGGCGCATGACGGCGACAATTCCAATAGTCATGGCGACTTTCGGCGATGCCGTTGCCACGGGCATTGTTGCCAATCTTTCGCGCCCGGGTGGTAACGTCACAGGGTCAACCTTCTTTAGTCCGGAACTTACGGCGAAGCGGCTCGAACTGTTGAAGGAGGTCGTACCCTTGCTGACTCGCGTGGGTGTTCTCCTTATTCGGGACAATGAGATGAACGGACCCTCACTCGAAGTGATGGAGAGCACCGCCAAGGCTTTGGGGGTGGGATTAGACCCTTTCGAGGCTCGCGGTCCGGTCGATTTCGAGAGCGCTTTTTCAGCGTGGACGGCAAAACAAATCGGCGCGGTCGTCGTTGGAGATCACGCGTTTTTGGTCTCCAACACCGACGTGATTGCCGCTCTCGCGACTAAACATCGCTTTCCTTCGATTGGACCTCTGGAACTGGCTGTAAGCGGCGGACTGATGGCCTATGGGGTGAATTTTCCCGATATGTATCGCCGTGCTGCGGTTTTCGTGGACAAGATTCTTAAGGGTGCAAAGCCCGGCGACATCCCAGTCGAACAGGTAACCAAAATCCAGACAATTGTGAACATCAGAACCGCCAAGGCGCTTGGCATTGAGGTGCCGACAAGCCTTCTGCTCCGCGCCGACGAGGTGATCGAATAGCTGTGCGATGTCGCTTGTTGGCAGATAGTGTTGCAAAAGTCCCAAAACGCCGTGCGACGAAATTTCCGCTAAACGACAAAACAAGCGGCAACCGTCGATCGATGTAGGCTCAAACGCGCCACCGAAGCCGCCAGTGAGTTCGTCACAGAA
>JBATYU010000233.1:0-7649 GCA_049674245.1 Bradyrhizobium sp.
CCCGGACGGCGCGTTGCGCCAGCGAAGGGAGCATCAGGTCGTGCCGTTCGTCTATGCCGGCGCCGCGATCATGTCACCGTCTCAATTCGCCGCTGCCCCATCAGGCGAGTTTTCGCTGACAAAAATGTTCGACCGCGCCAACGAGCAGGAGCGGCTGTTTGGCTTGCGGCTCGACGGCGTGTGGATGCATGTCGGAACTCCCGACGCGATCCATGCGGCCGAAGAGGCGTTTTTCGAAAGCGTCGCCTGAAACATCACGCCGGATTTCCCGCGACTCCCTGCTTTCGCCCATGCCATGATGCAGCCTGATCCCGAATCAGGAAGCCCATGCGCGTCTTCAGCGTTCCCTTGTCCGTGCCGTTCCTGCGCAGCGTCGTCGCCGCGTTGATCGACGGCCGGCTGATCGAGGGGTTTGAGGCGCGCCGGGAACCCGCCAATCTGGCGCGGGCGACGCTTTATCTGCCGACCCGCCGCGCGCTTCGTGTGGCGCGAGAAGTCTTCCTCGATGAACTCAAGACCGACGCGGTAGTGCTGCCGCGTGTCGTCGCGCTCGGCGACATCGACGAAGACGAGCTGGCGTTTGGCGATGAAGCCGAGCAGTTCAGTGGCGCGGCGCCGCTCGACATCCCCCAAAAACTTGGCGAACTCGATCGCCGGCTGACATTGGCAAAACTGGTCGCGGCGTGGGCCAGGAGTCCGGTCTCCTCGCCCCTGGTGGTCGGCGGTCCGGCATCGACATTGGCGCTGGCTGGCGATCTCGCGCGGCTGATGGACGACATGGTGACGCGCGGCGTCGACTGGGACGGGCTCGACGGATTGGTGCCGGATCAGCTCGACCAATATTGGCAGTACTCGCTCGAATTCCTGAGGATCGCGCGAAAGCTCTGGCCGGATCATCTTCGCGAAATCGGCAGGATCGAACCGGCGGCACGTCGCGATCTCCTGATCACGGCAGAGGCCGCGCGCCTGACCGCGCATCATGATGGGCCGGTGATTGCGGCCGGCTCGACCGGCTCGATGCCGGCGACCGCGAAATTCCTTCATGCGGTAGCCGCGCTACCGCATGGCGCGGTGGTGCTGCCGGGGCTCGACACCGATCTCGACGACGAAGCCTGGCAAGGAATCGGCGGCATCAGGGACGCCCGGGGGAAATTCACCGCCGTGCCCGCGTCGAACCATCCGCAGTTCGCGATGCATGCGCTGTTGCAGCGGTTTGGCATCAGCCGCAGCGATGTTGAAATTATTCTGCCCCCGGCGCCGCATGGCCGCGACGTGCTGGCATCAGAGGCGATGCGGCCTTCGACCGCGACCGCGCAATGGCATGACCGGCTGAAGCAGCCTGAGATCGCGGACAGGATTTCCAGCGGCATGAAAGATCTCGCGGTCGTCGAGGCGGAAAATCCCGAAATCGAAGCGCTCGCCCTTGCGATTGCGATGCGCGAGGCAAGGCATCTGAACAAATCGGCGGCGTTGGTGACCGCGGACCGCGCGCTGGCGCGGCGGGTGATGGCGGCGCTGACGCGCTGGAATCTCGACTTCGAGGATTCCGGTGGCGACCGGCTTACGGATACGCCTGCCGGAATTTTCGCGCGGCTCGCGGCCGAGACCGTCGCGAAGGGCCTTGAGCCGCCGACGTTGCTCGCGCTCTTGAAACACCCGTTCTGCCGTGTTGGCGGCACGCCTTTCGAATGGAAAGACGCGATCGAAACGCTTGAGCTGGCGCTGCTCCGCGGCACGCGTCCGCCGGCGGGAAGCGCGGGCCTCGCGCGCGACTTTTCGCGCTTTCGCGGCGAACTTGAAAAGCTTCGAAAAGGCGAAGCGTCCTCGCTCCACAACGCCGAACCGCGGGCTCGACTGAAAAACGGAGAACTCGATCGGGGCGCGCAGTTGATTGCAGCGTTGCAAAAGGCCCTGGCGCCGCTGGAAAGCCTCAGCCCCTCAAAGCCGTATGATTTTGCCGAGCTGGCGCTGCGCCATCGCGAAATCCTGATCGAGCTCTCACGCGACCGTCGCGACATAGCGCTTGCCTTCGAAGAAGGCGAGGGTATGGCGCTCGCCTCCGCCTTCGACGATTTACTCGGCGAACAGAAGCAGAGCGGGCTGATGGTCCGGCTCGGCGACTATCCGGAGGTGTTCCAGACCGCGTTCGCCGACCGCGCGGTGCGGCGGGTCGAGCAATCCGGCGCGCAACTCCACATCTATGGTCCGCTGGAATCGCGGCTGATGCAGGCTGACCGGATCATCGTCGGCGGGCTGATCGAGGGCGTGTGGCCGCCGGCGCCGCGGATCGACCCGTGGCTGAGCCGGCCGATGCGGCATGAGCTCGGCCTCGATCTGCCGGAGCGGCGCATCGGGCTGTCCGCCCACGACTTCGCGCAACTGCTTGGCGCAGACGACGTCATTGTCAGCCATTCGACAAAAGCCGGCGGCGCGCCGGCCGTGGCCTCTCGTTTCCTGCATCGGCTGGAAGCGGTCGCGGGCGATGAGCGCTGGACCGCCGCAAAACTTGCCGGCGGAAAATACGTCCGCTTCGCGCACGCGCTGGACCGGCCAACCAAAGTCGAACCGATCCCGCAGCCGGCGCCCACGCCGCCGCGTGCCACGAGGCCGCTGAAATTATCGGTGACCGCGATCGAGGACTGGCTGCGCGATCCCTATACGATCTACGCGCGATACATTCTGCGGCTCGACGCGCTCGATCCCGTCGACATGCCACTATCGGCCGCCGATCGCGGCTCGGCGATCCACGATGCGCTCGGTGAATTCACGCAAAGCTTTGCCAACGCCCTTCCCGACGATCCGGCGCACGCCTTGCGCGGCATCGGCGAAAAGTACTTCTTGCCGCTGATGGAACGCCCCGAGGCGCGTGCGCTGTGGTGGCCGCGGTTTCAGCGCATCGCAAAATGGTTTGCGGCGTGGGAGATGGCGCGGCGCGGGAATATTTTGGCGATCGACGCCGAGCTCAGGGGCGAAATCGGAATTCCGCTGGCCAATGCGCGCACCTTCATTCTGTCGGCGCGCGCCGACCGGATCGAGCGGCACAGCGACGGAAGTTTTGCCATCCTCGACTACAAGACCGGGCAGCCGCCGACGGGAAAACAGGTGCGGATGGGGTTGTCGCCGCAGCTCACGCTGGAGGCGGCGATCCTGCGCGAAGGCGGTTTTGCCGGGATATCAGCGGATTCCTCCGTCGGCGAACTCGTCTATGTCAGGTTAAGCGGCAACAATCCACCGGGCGAACAGAGATCGCTGGAGTTGAAGATCAAACCGGGCGATTCGCCGCAGCCGCCCGATGCTGCCGCTGATTACGCGCGGGCGCAGCTGGAGGCGCTGATTCGCAAATTCGAGAACGAGGATCAGGCCTACACTTCGCTCAATCTGCCGATGTGGACCAATCGCTACGGCACCTATGACGATCTCGCCCGGATCAAGGAATGGTCCGCGGCGGGCGGCTTGGGGATCGAGGAATGGTGAGGGCGCCGCGTCCCATTCCCGACGCCGTTCGCGCCACGCAGGCGCGCGCGTCCGATCCCGCCTCATCGTCATTCGTCTCGGCGAATGCGGGCTCGGGCAAGACGCATGTTCTGGTTCAACGGGTGATCCGGCTGCTGCTCGCCGGTGTCCCGCCCGAAAAAATCCTTTGCATCACCTTTACCAAGGCTGCCGCGGCCAACATGGCCGAACGGGTGTTTTCTACGCTCGGCCACTGGGTCACGCTCGATGACGAAAAGCTTGACGCGGCGATCCGCGAAGCCGGCATCGCGCACCCGAACGCTGGACTTCGGGCTGCGGCGCGAAAACTGTTCGCCTGCGCGCTGGAAACGCCGGGCGGATTGAAGGTGCAGACCATTCACGCGCTGTGCACCCGGCTTTTGCAGCAATTTCCGTTCGAGGCCAACGTGCCGGCGCGCTTTGCCGTGCTCGACGAGCGCGACCAGAACGAGATGATGGAACGCGCCAATCTTGCCGTGCTGCTGGAAGCCTCGCGCGACCCCTCAAGCGTGACCGGCCGCGCGCTCAACACCGCGATGGCAAGCGCCGCCGACGTCACTTTCAAAGATGTCGTGCGCGAAGCTTGCCTGAGCCGCGATCATTTCATGGCCTGGACCGACGCGGCGGGCAGCGCCGATGCCGCGGCAGCACAGATGGCAGCCGCGCTCGGCGTCAGCTTCGATGATCGCATCGAAGACGTCGAGCGGGAGATTGTTGACGGTCCCTATATCAGGCGATCGGGATGGGAAGAGATCGCCGCGCTGCTCGACGCCGGCAGCAAATCCGACCAGGACCAGGCTGTCAGGCTGCGCGCGGCGCTAGCATCGACGGGCACGACCCAGGTTGACGAATATCTCGGCGTTTTCCTCACCGACGAGCGAACGCCACGCAAATCGGTGGTGACGAGGCGATTCTGCGATAACAATCCGGCGATCGGGCGACTGCTCGAAGCCGAAATCCCGCGTCTCGGTCCGCTGATCGAAAAACGCCGCGCCGTGACGATCCGCGACCGCACCGAGGCGCTCTTGCATATTGCGACCGCGGCGGCAGCGAATTATCGCCGCGAGAAGCAGGAGCGCGGGCTGCTCGACTATGATGATCTGATCGACAAGACGCTGGCGATGCTTCATCGCGTTTCATCCGGCTGGGTGCATTACAAGCTCGATCGCGGCGTCGATCACGTGCTGATCGACGAGGCGCAGGACACCAGTCCCCGGCAATGGGACATTGTCGGCCACATCATTTCCGAATTCACTTCTGGTGAAGGCGCGCGCGAGGGCGTCACCCGCACGATCTTCGCGGTCGGCGACGAGAAGCAATCGATCTTCTCGTTTCAGGGCGCAGCGCCTCACGAATTCGACCTGCGCCGCAGGGCATTGACAAAGAAGTTCGAGGATGCCGGACTGAAATTCGATCCGGTGTCCTTTACCTATTCGTTTCGTTCGGGACCCGCGATCCTGCAATCCGTCGATTATGTGTTCCGCGAGGAAGCGATCTATCGCAGCATCCATTCCGCCGACATTGGATATCCGATCCATCACGCACTGGCCGATGCCGGGCCGAGCCAGATCGATCTCTGGGAATTGTCGGAACGCGACGACAAGCAGGAGATCGAAGGCTGGCGCGCACCGTTCGACGGCGTGTCGATAACCAGCCCGGAAGTGAAACTTGCAAAGCGCATCCAGGCCGAGATCAAGCGGCTGGTCGCAAGCAACACGATGACCGGCCACGCAGGCGACCGGCGCCCGTTGCGCTATGGCGATATGCTGGTGCTGGTGCGCCGGCGCGGCAACGCGTTTGATGCGGTGATCCAGGCGCTGAAGCATGCCAACCTTCCGGTCGCCGGCGCCGACCGGCTGAAATTGACCGAGCACATCGCGATCATCGACCTGATGAACCTCGCCGACGCGCTGCTGCTGCCGCGGGACGATCTGGCGCTGGCGGTGGCGCTGAAGAGCCCGCTGTTCGGCATCACCGAGGACGATCTGTTCAAGCTGGCGTGGCAGCGCAAGGGATCGCTGCGGCAGACGCTGAACCAGCATGCGGCGACCGAAGGGCGGATCAAGGCCGCGTTGGAGCGCTTTGAGCAATGCGAGCGGCGTTTCGTGGGCGCGACGCCGTTTGCTTTCTTCGCCTGGCTGCTTGGCGGTGACGGCGGCCGTGCCCGTATCCTAAGAAGGCTCGGGCATGAGGCCAATGACGCGCTCGATGAGTTTCTCGAGCTGGCGCTCAACTATGAACGCAAGGCGCCTGCCTCGTCGCAAGGCTTTATGGCGTGGCTGCGCGCCGCCGACACCGAGGTCAAGCGCGACATGGAAATCTCGCGCGACGAAGTCCGCGTCATGACCGTGCATGGCGCCAAGGGGCTGGAAGCCTCGGTGGTGTTTCTGGTCGACACGACGTCGTCGCCGACCGACCTGCAACGGTTGAAGCTTATCCATCTGCCGCAAGGCAATGGCGCCGAAGTGGTGGTCTGGGCGGGCAAGAAGGCCGATGACCCGGCGGTAGTCGCGGCAGCCCGCACGGCGATGCTCGCCGAGATCGAGGACGAATATCGCCGCCTGCTCTATGTGGCGATGACGCGCGCGGCCGATCGCCTGATCGTTGCCGGCTGCATGCCCGGCAACATGAACAGCGTACGCAAAGCCTGCTGGTACGATCTGATCGGCAAGGGGCTCGCCAATTCCGGCTTGCGGGAGCAGGCCATCGAGACGCCCGATGGCCTCGTAAAACGCTATTCGCGCATCGAGGATACTGCTGTTCCCGCAGGCGCGGCGGCGGCCTCTGCTGCAACCATGCCTGCCGAGTTGCCAGCATGGTTACGCATGGCCGTGCCGACCGGGTCGACCGCTGCTAGCCGGCTGCGCCCCTCCGATCCCGGAGACGGCGGCGACCACGGCGTCACATCGGGAGAATCCCTGGCCTCGCGCGCGCTGGCCTTGCAGCGCGGCACGCTGGTGCACCGGCTGTTACAGTCGCTGCCCGATCTCGCAACCGAACGCCGCCGCGACGCCGCGCAAAGCTATCTCGCCCGCAATGCCGGCGGCTGGCGCGATGGCGAGCGCACACTCCTCGCTGAAAAAGTGCTGGCGCTGATCGCCGACCCTCGTTTTGCAGCCGTGTTCGCGGCCGGCAGCCGCGCCGAGGTCGCGATCGCAGGCAGGCTGGAGCGGCCGGGACTGCCCTTGGCCCTGGTTTCCGGTCAGATCGACCGCCTGGTGATCACACCAAGCGAGGTCTTGATCGTCGATTTCAAGACCAACCACGTCCCGCCTGCTTCCGTGGCCGACGCACCTTCCCCGTATGTCCGCCAGCTCGCGCTCTATCGTGCGGTATTGCGGAAGCTTTATCCCCGATTGCCGGTCCGGGCAGCACTGCTTTGGACCGAAACGCCTGAATTGAAGGAGATTTCCGCTCCCGCGCTCGACGCACAACTGGCAATCATTATCCGGGGGGATGACCGAGCTTGACCCGGCAAGATCGCGTTCATAGGTTTGTTCCATGATCCCGGGCGCGATTCTTCACTCCCCGCACCCTTCTCTCAACCGAACGAGGTGTTCCCATGGCCGTTGGCAAGGTTTCTGACGCCAATTTCGAATCCGAGGTGCTCAAGGCGCAAGGCCCGGTGGTGGTCGATTTCTGGGCCGAATGGTGTGGCCCGTGCCGCATGATCGCGCCAGCGCTGGACGAGATTTCCGGCGCGATGGGCGACAAGGTCAAGATCGTCAAGCTGAATGTCGACGAAAGCCCGAAGACGGCTTCGAAATACGGCGTGATGTCGATCCCGACCCTGATGATCTTCAAGGGCGGCGAGATGGCCTCGCGCCAGGTCGGCGCCGCGCCGAAGCAGAAGCTGCAGCAGTGGATTACGGCGGCGGTCTGATCAGCTTCGAAACCACAATCTTCTTTGAAAGCGGCCGGCGTACAGCCGGCCGTTTTTTTTATCCAGGCCTATCGCGGCGGCGTGCCATTGAGGCTAAGGACGTGGCCGGCAAGATAGAGCGACCCCGTGATCAGGATGCGCGGCGGCACTTCGTAAGCAAGGCGCGTCAGTGTGCGCAGCGCCGCCTCGACGCCGTCGGATATTTCGACGCGCATGCCGAGCGAGCGGGCGGCATCCGCCAGCCGGTCCGGCGGCATCGCGTTGTCCTGGTGGG
>JBATYU010000234.1:0-3338 GCA_049674245.1 Bradyrhizobium sp.
GGCTATGCCCAATCCTAAAAAGCATCATGCTCTAGTCTTCGTCCGGCTCGCGCACGACCGGAGGTTCGTCGGCGCGGTCCTCTTCGTCCTCGTCCTCGTCCTCGTCCTCGTCCTCTTCGTCTTCATCAGGATCTCGGGGCGGCATAGAGTTGCCCATGATCATGAAGGGACTCCACTCGATCAACCTGGTGGAAAGCTCCTCGGGGATATGTGGGGTCATGTTGTTGCTCCTCGGGTGTCGACCTTGGGGGATTAAGCGGAACGGAAGCAGCCGCAATCACTTCTAAGGCGCTGAACGATTTAGTTCAATCGGTGCCGGATGAAGTCTCGGATCACCGCCATGGCGCGTTCAGCTTCGGGCATTCCCGGCAATTGGCAAAGCGGTGCGAAGGGACTCCCGGTGATCCCGTTAGCCCGTATTCCTGACCGCTTTAGCTAGCATGGCGTAAAGCTGGCGCTTGGTGAATTCCTTAGGCTGCAGCATTACTGTCTTCCGCGACACAACCTTTGCCACCGGGTGGGAGCAGGCAGCCAACAACGCTGGTCTTCGTTTCGGCACCGGCATTATCTTGGGTTTTGCTGTTGGCGGCTTATGGCGACGCTTCAGGTCCAAACGCGTTAGCTTGGCGCAAACCGCGTTACGGCTATACCCGAGACGACGAGCGATCTGCGCGGCGCTCCGTCCTGCGGCCCAGAGTTCTTTGAGCAGTGCTACGTCTTCCGCATCCCAACCCATGGGAGATACTATACGCCGACTGCCAACTACAGGCTAGTCGACACCCCGCATTGCTAGGAGCAACCCGGCGCGGCACTTACGGTGCTGCCGCCAGGCCGCTAGTCTCGTCGGCGGGACACCTGATGAAAGCTCTCGAGCTGCCTGCAAAAATGCGGTTCGTAGTTCATGAGGCTATCCCGACAAATCCTGGTGGGCGCAATAACCGCCGGTATGCCGCGGTCGTTCAATCCCAAAAAATCACTATTTCCCGGGGCTCTTCATGGCTCGACCACGAGGGTCGCTTTCATGTTCGGATGGAAGCGGCAATAGTAGTCGACGGTACCGGCCTTCTTCAAAACCAGCGTCATCGTTTTGTTCGGCGGCATTGTCACGTCGAAGTCGCCGTTTCGCGCGGTGGCGGTATGGGCGAACACGTCCTTGTTGATCAACTCGATGGTGTCGCCGACCTTTGCCGAAGTCTCCGCTGGCGAGATCACGAGATTCTCCATCGTGATTTGAATGGTCGCCGCATCTGCCGGGACGGACGCTCCTAGCGTCAGCGCTGCAACGATCGAAAGGGTCCATCTCGACGTCATGTCGGGCTACTTACTTCAGGCTGGCGGCGACGTGTTCGGCGTGCTGCTCGTGGCCCTGAAAGATCTTAAGGCCGGTCTGCAGCAGGCTCTTCAGCTCCGCGCTGGTCGCATTCGGAATGAGCGTCGTTTCCAGCGCGCTGTCGACGGCTTTGTGATAAGCGACCTCGTTGGCAACATAAGCCTTGTCGAATTCGGCGCCCTTGAGCTTGCCGAGCTCGGCGAGTTTTCCCGCGGCGTTCTTCGACAAGGTCTTGCTGGTATCGTTGTCCTCGGGTGTGACCTTCAGCTTCTTGACGAGGTCAAGCGCCAGCTTGTTCACGGCTTCATGGTCACGCACCATGTCTTCCGCAAACGCCTTGACCTCCTTGTTGCTCCCCTGGGTCAGCGCCTGCTTGGCAGCGGCGACGTCGATCACACCCGCAGTGTAGGCGATATGCGCGATTTGCGGATCGGTCAGCTTTGCATCTTCCGCCAGCGCGAAGCTGCTCAAAAGGCTCATCACGGCGATTACTGCGCTCAATCGAACGAACATGGTTTGACACTCCTGTTGGGCGGGGTTCGGCCGTTAGCGGCCACCCGCCGGTGATTATTCGGACGTTTGTTTCCTCAGCTCCGCCACGTCCTGGGCCGTCATCTGCGACGGCCTAGTGCCGAAGCGTGCCGTGACGTAATTGGCCACGGCTGCGATCTCGTCGTCTGAGTAGGCATTGCCGAATGCGGGCATCGAGACGGCGTTCGCGGGCGTATGACGCCTGGTTCCGGAAATCACGATCTGGGCGACATTTGTCGCGCTGGGATCGTTGACCGCCCACGAACCGGTAAGGGTTGCAAAGGGCGAGATCGAACTTTCGCCGGTCCAGCCGTGGCAACTGACGCAGGCACCCTCGAACACCATCTTGCCCCGCGGGTCCGGCGTGCTGCCGCCCTGCTTGTGTGAGGCAGGCGCCGGCGGAGCCAACGTCGCCGGCAGATCAGGTGAACCGATGGGAGGTACGCTACGCAGATAGGCCACGACAGCGCGAATATCTTCCGGTGCCATCTGGCTAAAGCTGTGGTCGACGGCTTCGCCCATCGGCCCCGAGGCGGTGCCATGGACATCGGCGTGTCCTATCGACAAATAGGACACGATATCCTCATCGCTCCAGCCGCCGATGCCGGAGGTCTTGTCCGAGGAGATGTTGAAGGCGCGCCAGCCCGCGGTCACCGCACCGGCGAATTTCTGGCGGTTGTCCAGCGCAAGCGCCAGGTTTCGCGGCGTATGGCATTCGCCGCAATGGGCGAGCGCTTCGGCAAGATAGGCGCCGCGGTTCCACTCCGCGCTTTTCGACGTATCCGGCGTGAAACGTGTGTCCGGATTGAACAGCGCCGACCAGAAGATCATCCCCCAGCGCTGGTTGAACGGAAACATGAGCGTATTGGCAGGAACAACCGCGCGCACCGACGGCAGGCTGAACAGATAGGCCTTGACCGCCAGCGCGTCGGCGTCGGTCATGTAGGTATAAGAAGTGTACGGCATCGCCGGATAAAGCCGCGCACCGTCATTGCGCGTTCCGCGATGAAGAGCGTTCAGAAAATCCTGATCGCTGTAGTTGCCGATACCAGTCTCTTTGTCAGGTGTGATATTGGTCGAGTACAACGTGCCAAACGGCAGCCTGATCGCGAGACCCCCGGCGAACTCCTTTCCGCCTTGAGAGGTGTGGCACGCCATGCAATCCGCTGCCTTCGCCAGGTAGGCGCCTCGCTCGACAAGGCTCGCCTGCGCGAGCTTCGCCGGAACGCCAGTGGGATTGGCGCCGCGATAATCGGAAAGCGCAACTTTCGGACCATCCGTGAACGCTAGCGGGCCAGGCCCGCGAATGACCCAAAGTCCGATCCCCAGCGCGACGACGACGACGATCGCGACGCTCAGCAGAATTCGTGCGACGGGGCTCATGATTTCCTCCCCGCTGCTATCAAGGCGCGATCGATCGGCAGCCGCCGCAAGGCAACGCCGGTCGCGGCATAGATCGCGTTGCGCAGCGCGGGCG
>JBATYU010000235.1:0-5491 GCA_049674245.1 Bradyrhizobium sp.
TCGCGGCTGCCCTCGCGAGCAGAATCTCGTGCATCACTCGGGGTCGGGGTGGTTGGCTAGTCCTTCCCCGTGGGGGACTTGCACCTCCTATTCTTTGCCAGCTTCCTGGCGCTCTCCGAGTCGGGTCAAGAGCGACGGTTTGGCGATGTCCACGTTACGTCCGGTGTTCGCCCTATAACGGCAGAAGAAGCGGACATTCCGGTTCGGCTGCGGCCGCTCATCAATTGCGGAACCGACAGAACAAGCCGTCATTCACCCTGGTGGGGATCCAAGGTCTTCGCTAGTCCATCGTAACGCACCCCAGCCCTAGCGGCTTCACCTGATGGACCTAAGCCATCCTCTTGCACTCTGCCGCGCAGGTGCCCGTCTGACCCCGTTAGCGAGGATTGCTATGTGAAGTTGATGACCGCAGCCCTACGCACTTCTCGCTGCATAGGCCGGGGTTCGCCTCCCGGAACATGCGAAGGTCAGTCCGAGTGATGCCTAGAAGACGCCCGGAAAAAGTCGCGAACAAGGTAGCAAAATGACACGTCAAACCTGCGACTAAAGGCTTTGCCTGTTGGGCTTGGGGGCTTTCATCACTCGACCTTGGGGAGGTTGTGATGGACAGACTGACGCACTCGCTGGAAGACCTTGAAGCGCCAACCTGCCCAACCTGCGGCATCGAAATGCAGTGGCATCGGTCGGAGCTTGTTAGATTTGTCCCGGTAACCAATCTGCATCTGTTCAACTGTCCGACCTGCTTTCTGTTGGCAGAGTCAGAGAACGTCGACGAGCCGGTTCGGGTATCTCCGGACAAGCTCAAGGTAGCCGGTTTCCGGTTTTTTGCCTTGGTGGCATAAAGGGGCAGCGGCCCGCTGCCGAACGACGCGCTCAAGATCGTCATGGGCAGCGCGGACAAGGAAGATCGCGCAGCGGCGTGATCAGGCCCGCTTTATGCATCGTGATCTTCCGAAAGGAGGCCAGATTGAGGATATTGCTAACTTGGTTGGGCTTGGCTTGCGCCGCGACTATGTTGATGATCTCTCACGCCGAGAGGCAGCAGGAGGCCGCTTTGGATAGACTGTCCAGCTACGAGCTGAAGCCGCAGTCCGTCCTTTATGACGATGCTGATCTCAAACAGGTCACTGCGCGCAGTCCCTACATGCGAGACGAGCGATGAGCAGGCTGGCGGACCATCCGATCATCCTGTCCGATGGCGGCGAGCTGGTCACGTTGCGCGATGCCGGCGAGTACATACAGGCGCTGCCGGCGCGCCGGCAAGAAACGCCGGAATGGCAGACGGCGACCCGCATCCTTGATCGCGACCGCCGAGGCCCGGGACTTCATGATGCATGCGCGGATCGCGACGCTGCGGGCCTTGGCAAAGTGTGAACAAACCGGACCATTGTGAATAGTCGGGAAAGCGGCATCGGACTCTTTTCGCGAGAGTCACGCCGCATAGCAGTATTTGATTCGCCGGTGTGGAAAAGACGAAGGGCCGGAGGTAGAAACTCCGACGTGATTTCCCAATTTCATTCTATAGGCGTTCACTAAAGCGCATGCTTCCCAAAGGATTGGCTGACCATGCTCAAGCTCCAGACCAAGGCTGAATTGGAAGCCTTGCACACTGGCAACGTCAAGGAAGGCCTTCATCTCGAATACAAGGCGTCCGACGCTATCGACAAAAAGACGACAGCAAAAAAATGAAATGGCTCGCGATGTTTCAGCGTTTGCAAATGCAGATGGGGGCCAAATTGTCTACGGCATGACCGAGAAGGACCACGAGCCGGCGGGACTCGATCATGGTCTGGATGCCAAAGCATATCCCGAAATCTGGTTTGAGCAGATGCTTCAACAACATATCACGCCGAAGATCGCAGGTATCCGGCCTCGACACGTTTCGTTGGGCAAATCGATGGTCGCCGCAACAGAGGGCGATCCGCGCCAAGTGTCAGATGGAAGATACTATCGTCGACACAATTTCAATCGGTTGATTATGGAGCATTGCGAAATCCGAGATGCCATTAGGCGTATTCTCGACCCGGCCCTACAACTTGAGTTCCAACTCTTCAAGGGTGGCGCAGCCTACAAGAACGTTGAATTTTCGACTTTCCGGGACTTGAGCGACCCCATCGCTCTTGGAGCGTTTTTGTCCAACACGTCAAATCAACCATCGATGTATACTGTGGTGTCCGTGTTTATCGACAGACGTGTGCGGATCGAGAACCTCGGTGGCTTCGAGAACGTGGGACAAACCGAGTTTGGTCCAAACGATAAAAGGCATCACTTGCGCCAGAAGATCGGTATTCCTGGTGCCTATCCTGTTTTCAAGGAATTAGCCTTAGCACTTGGGCCGTTTTACTTCACAATCTCAGACCGTCTGCTCGGTCAGAAGCTTGCACTAGGCTACCAGATTTCGGCACCTGGTTGCTTCAAGCAAAATCACGGTTTCCTTGAAATTGGTGAAAGTGGCCAGATGCACCTGCGCATGCGACCGAATTGACTAAACTGCGCGATGGCCGCACTTGGAAGGCCGTCACGGCACCCGCAGATCGAACTGCTCGACAACCGCGATGCGCAAGAGGGCCGTTCAAAATCATCGCGTCCGTCGAGAGCGCCTTCCGGCTTAGAATACCAACCGTACTAGAAAACCGCGTTGGTCCCGGACGCCGTCACGATGTCCGCTTTCTGAATTTGCTGTGATCTTGGCCTTGGACAATCACGGCGCTTTGACGATCTGCTTACATGCGGGGGGCAAACCGGCCAGCGTCAGCGCCGGTTTCGGTTTGGGCGGCGGCGGATGCAGCGTCGATTGCTTGAACCAGAAGTCGAGCTCGTGACCGCAGCCGTCGCTCGGGCGCGGCGGGGTCTGCGGCTTGCATTCCGCACTGCCCGCCGGACAGGCAATTTGGACATGAAAGTGCTCGGCGTGACCGTACCAGGGACGCACCTTGGAAAGCCAGGCGTGATCAGCTCCGGCCTCGCGGCATAGCGCCTTCTTGATCGCGGCATTGACTAAGATGCGGGTGACCGCCGGATCCTGCGCAGCGGTGCGGATGAGCTCGGTATGCCTATGGGTCCACACTTCCGGATCGACGTCGAGCAGATCGGGCGCGACCACATCGGTGGCCGAGCCAAACTCGCGCTCCTCGCGGCTTTGCACGTGGTCTGGCATCGGCCTAAACCAAATATCGACGTCGAGGCCGACTTGATGGCTGGCGTGGTCGGAGAGCATCGGTCCGCCGCGCGGCTGCGACATGTCGCCGACCAGAAGACCGTTCCAGCCAACCTTTTTCGCGTTCTCGGCGAACCGTTCGATGAAGCGAACGAGTTGCGGATTGCCCCAGTTGCGGTTACGCGACGGCCGCATGACTTGCCAGGTAGGCCCA
The DNA here is from genome assembly GCA_049674245.1 of Bradyrhizobium sp. GTDB lineage: Bacteria > Pseudomonadota > Alphaproteobacteria > Rhizobiales > Xanthobacteraceae > Bradyrhizobium. Next base: position 3,372 of record JBATYU010000235.1, read on the forward strand.
GTGATCGGCAGCGGCACAGCGCCGGCGAGGCAGCCGTCGAAATAGCCGCCGATCGAACGCGGCAACCCGGGAAACGGTGTCGATTTGCGCGCGAACAGTTCCTTGGCCAGCGTGGACGGCGCGTCCGGATTTTGCAGCGGCGGCAGAGGCTCGGGATTGAGCGAGCCGCGGGGCGTCGGGTCAATCAAGTGTTTTTCCCGCGCGACGGCAGAACCCGCAGCGGCGAGGATGAGGACGGCGAGCAGGTGAGCGGGAGCGTGCATCAGCGACTCTTCTTCTTATCGTCGTCAAGCAGGCGCAGACCCAATTTCCTGACGATACGACCAGCAATCAAACGAGTCGTTCCGACGTTTATAAGGCTTGCTTGCAGCGAGGTTCGCACCGTAGAAGGGCAGTCGGCTCAATAGACCTGTGGGACGAAACGCTGGGTCGATTTCTTGGGTCGCTTATAGCCAGTATCTGGCTGGCGGGGAGGAAGCTCGATCTGGACCGGTCTCATGTCCTGATACGGAATTTGATCCAGCAGATGCCGGATGCAGTTGAGGCGGGCTCGCTTCTTGTCATCGGCATTTACGACGTGCCACGGAGTCTTCTTGCGGTCGGTGTGCTCGAACATCACGTCCTTGGCCCTCGAATAGTCCACCCAACGCTTGCGCGATTCAACGTCCATCGGACTAAGTTTCCAACGCTTGATTGGATTTTGGATGCGCTCCTGGAAACGCCGTTCTTGCTCTTCGTCGTTCACCGAGAACCAATACTTGATGAGATAGATGCCCGAGCGCACCAACATCTCCTCGAATACTGGACAGGAACGAAGGAACTCCTGATATTCATCCTCGTTGCAGAACTCCATCACGCGCTCGACCCCGGCGCGATTGTACCAACTGCGATCGAACAGAACGATTTCGCCCCGCGCCGGGAGTTCAGCGACGTAGCGTTGAAAATACCATTGGCTTCGTTCACGACTCGTCGGCGTGCCGAGCGCAACGACGCGACAAACGCGAGGGTTTAGGCTCTGGGTTATGCGCTTGATGACCCCGCCTTTTCCCGCGGCGTCACGCCCTTCGAAAATGACGGCCACCTTGAGGCCATGCAGCCGAACCCATTCCTGCAACTTGATGAGTTCAAACTGCAGGTGCGCGAGTTCATCGACGTATTTGTAGTCCTTCGGAGGCTTGCGCGACTTTGGCCGTCCGGCCGCGTGCCAATACTGCTCGACGGTAGCGGTCTCCTTGGCGTCGCGCAGCACCGATTCCACAGGCGCGGCAGATTTGCGGTCCTTTACCATTCGTCCCTCCCCCCGCTCGCGCGATGGTGCAACCGATGAATTGTAACGAACCGTCTCCGGCAATCAATCGAAAGAGCGGCCTGAGCATATCAAAAGGCGCGCAGCCCAAAACTCCAGTCCCCCCAACCAGGACGAGGAAAATCATAGGTCTGACTGTCCGGTCCGTGACGCACTTTGGATGATGCTCACGAACTGCACGAACCTGCCTCGTTATTTGCGGTATTAGCCGCAAATCAGAACGCCATGTCTGGTGCTGGCCACTTTTCGGAAGTGGCGGGATGTCTGACCTGAGTCCGTTATGCGCAGAGGACCGGGTTCGGTTGCGTTAGTTTTTTGACCCCCATTGCAAAAACTGAAGCAACTGCTGGGACTGCTCGTGAGTAGCCGGCTGGCTAGGCGGGGACGCGAGGAGCGCTTTAAACTCTGCGAGCGCGGGCTGCGGTGCTCGTCGACCCCGTTATGTCGGAAGTGGTTGAACCGGCGAAACTATCGTCCACCGCTATGTTTCAAAATCGGTCTTGCCTCCTCCCCATCCCCTAAGACCGAACCATGCCAATACCGCAACCACCGCCGCGACCATGGCAAAGAGGAACGCGCGGATGGGCTCAATCTGCTCGATCTGATACTTCGCCCATTCGAGACCTTTAACGTCGACCAACCATATGTCCTGAAGGACTCTGATCGGCACCGGCTCTTTGTCCTTGCCTGTGTGTACCGAAAACCTAAACTCTGAGGTAGCGGTGACGGAGTCCGCCGAGGATGGGGAACGTTTTTAGGCTTCCGGCCCGCTGAACCGGGCGAGCGATCGGTGCGTCTTTGCCCAACGACCGAT
>JBATYU010000236.1:0-4068 GCA_049674245.1 Bradyrhizobium sp.
TTCGAATACCGCCGCGGCTACAAGTTCTCGACCTATGCGACCTGGTGGATCCGGCAGGCGATCACGCGATCGATCGCCGACCAGGCGCGCACCATCCGAATCCCAGTGCACATGATCGAGACCATCAACAAGATCGTGCGCACCTCGCGCCAGATGCTGAACGAGATCGGCCGCGAGCCGACGCCCGAGGAATTGGCCGAGAAGCTCGGCATGCCCTTGGAGAAGGTCCGCAAGGTCCTGAAAATTGCAAAAGAGCCGCTGTCGCTGGAGACGCCCGTCGGCGACGAGGAAGATTCCCATCTCGGCGATTTCATCGAGGACAAGAACGCGATCCTGCCGATCGACGCGGCGATCCAGTCCAACCTGCGCGAGACCACCACGCGGGTTCTGGCCTCGCTGACCCCGCGCGAGGAGCGCGTGCTCCGCATGCGCTTCGGCATCGGCATGAACACCGACCACACGCTGGAAGAAGTCGGCCAGCAGTTCAGTGTGACGCGCGAACGCATCCGCCAGATCGAGGCGAAGGCGCTGCGGAAATTGAAGCATCCGTCGAGGTCAAGGAAGCTGCGGAGCTTTTTGGATAACTGAGGCTGCAGTCGCGCTCATTTGACAATTGTCATCGCCGGGCTTGTCCCGGCGATTTCGTTAGGACACGGAGATGGAGGAGTTTGATCGCGCGAAAGCAACTGCTCTTTTCAAGGCTGGCCTTGGCAAAGCCGAGGGCGAGTTTATTGCGAGTATGGTCACGCCAATTTACTGGTATCATCAAACAGATCGCGGGATCGCGGTTCGAAATGGTTCTATATTTTTTATTGACTGCGGAGAAGGCTGCATAGGCGTGACCGCGGCCCATGTAGTGGAGGGCTACCGTCAAGATGTGGCCGAGCATCCGGCAATAATATGCCAAATTGGCCATGACCTCATTGTAAATCTCGACGAGAGGTTAATCGACGTAGATCATAGAATTGACATCGCCACGCTCCGCATTTCAGCGGACGAGGTCGCCCGGTTGGGCAAGATAGTTTACAAGGGCGTGGGCACAGTGTGGCCCCCGAACCCACCGGCGAAGGACCGCGGCATAATCTTCGCGGGTTTTCCTGGGAGAGAACGCCTTTTCCCCACGCGCAACGCAATCGTCTTCGGGTTGTTCAGTTTGGGCGGCGTCGCGACGAGCGTCAGTGATCGAGATATCTGCTATCAAATAGAGCGTGCCGAATTAATCGATGTCTTGGGTAGGGGATTAATGCGCGAGAATTATGACATGGGTGGGATTAGCGGTGGCCCGATGCTTACCATCGTCGAACAAGGTGGACTTCGACTTACTCGACTTGCGGGGGTTGTCTACAGTGGCCCAGATGTTAGTTCATTAAATAAGATCGAAGGTTTTGAGGTTGTCCGCGCGCGAAGGGATAGTTGCATAGCGTTCGCCCGGAGCCTGGCGAATCATCTTCGCGACGATGGCATCCAAAAATCCGAATTGCGGATTTGCTTGGCCGATTGTCTGGTATTCCGTGCCGTGAGGTACGTTGGATGTAAACATTTCGTTCAGCATCAGTCCAAGTGCATATATGTCGGCTTGGGGACCTGCCTGCCGCCCCGGCGTTCGCTGTTCAGGTGCTGCATACATGAAATTTGCAAGGCGCTGCGTTGGCCCAGTCTCTACGGCTGTGGCAACTATGTCATCGGTAAAACTGGCGACGCCGAAGTCGGCGATGAGGGGCGTTTTCGACGCTCGGTCGAACAAAACATTTTCCGGCTTCAAGTCGCGATGAAGGGCACCTTGAAGATGGGCTGCTTCAACGCCATCCAAAATTTTTGAGAAGAGCGGAAGCAACTCCTGCGCCGGAAGTCCGGCGCGCATAACCTCGCGTAGGTTTGCGTCGTATCTCTTCATTACATAAAATGGTCCGGAGACATCGTTTAGGGCAGCTATTCCGTGATCGATCACACTGACGATGTTAGGGTGTCTATTGCGAGCGAGAAAAGAAATCTCGTTCTTGAATCGGCGCCGTTTGTCAGTGGTGACCTTATCGGCGGAGAGGACCTTAATGGCCACCTTGGCGCCTTCCGAAGAGGCGCCGCCGAAAACTCTACCCGCGCCGCCTTCTCCCAAAAGCTCATCGATCGCGTAAGGTCCGAATGTGGTTTCCAGCGTAATCGCCTTTTTAAGCTTTGCCACCAACGATTCCTCCCTTTGGACGACCGTATAGCTGGCGTCTCCGACTGCTCAAGCGCAGTTTGCTGCGTTCCACCGGCTTTCTTGGCAGTCCAGCAGCCGCGGTTTGAACGAGCGGTAGGATCGCATATGGTGAAGACATGAAACAAGGATCGCTTGCGCATGCCCACCCTTCGCCTCACCATCTTCCTCTTCGCCCTTCTTTTCGCCACCCCCTCCCACGCCGCCCGCTGCGGCGGCGATTTTTATAGCTTCGTGCAAAACATGTCGGCGGAGGCGCAAGGCGCCGGCGTCTCGGCAAACGTGGTCAGTGCGGCGCTTGGCGGCGTGACGGAGGATGGAGCGGTGCTGAGCTTCGACCGCCGCCAGCGCTACACCTTCAACAAATCCTTCGAGCAATATGTCTCGACCCGCGTCGGACCGGTGCGCATCAATGGCGGCCGCGCCATGCTGCAGCGCCACGCCGCGCTGTTCTCGAGCATCGAGGCGCGCTTTGGCGTGCCGCGGCAGATTTTGGTCGCGATCTGGGGGCTCGAGACAGACTTTGGCAAGGGCGACATGGGCAAATTGCCGGTGATGCGCACGCTCGCGACGCTGGCGCATGATTGCCGCCGCTCCGAGCTGTTCCAGGGCGAGTTGCTCGCGGCGCTGAAAATCGTGCAGCGCGGCGATCTTCCTTTAAGGGATATGATCGGCGCTTTCGCCGGCGAAATCGGCCAGACGCAATTTTTGCCGTCGTCCTACATCAAATACGGCGTCGATTTCGACGGCGACGGCCGGGTCGACCTGCGCCACAGCGTGCCCGACGTGCTCGCCTCCACCGCCAATCTGTTGCACACCAACGGCTTCAAGATGGGCGCGTCGTACGAGGAAGGCAGCGCCAATTTCGAGGCAATGCGCGAGTGGAATCACGCGGTGATCTATCGCAAGACCATCGCCTATTTCGCCGATCAGCTGGTCGGGCGGTGAGGGCGCTCATGAACTCGCCCTGTCGTCATTGCGAGGAGCAAAGCGACGAAGCAATCCAGAGTCACTATGCCACGCCATGGATTGCTTCGCTATCGCTCGCAATGACGAATTCAATCCCGAGATTCCGGGCCTGCGCCAAGCGGCGCATCCCGGAATGACCAAGAAGTCACTTCCCCGCCTTCGCCGCCATCTTCTCGAACCGCCGCGCCAGCGGCGCCCAATAGGTCGCGGGGCGAAAGCGCTGCAAGAGATCCATCATTCGCGCGTCATTACCGATCAGAACGCGCGGCTGATTCTTCTCGATGCCTTCGATGATGCGAAGTGCCGCGGCCGCAGGCGTAGTCCTGGCCGTCGCCTCAAAGCGCTCGATCGATTGCGCGCGGGATGCATTGTCGCTCACCCCTGAGCCGGTGCGGGAATTGCGCGCGATGTTGGTGGCGACGCCGCCGGGATGCACCACCGACAGCCGAATGGGGCTACCCGCCACCTGCAACTCGTGGCGCAGCGATTCGGAAAACCCGCGCACCGCGAATTTCGCGGCCGCATAGGCGGTCTGTCCCGGCGGCGCTATGATGCCGAAGATCGAGGAGATGTTGACAATGTGCGCCTCCGGCTTCCGCGCAAGATGCGGCAGGAAAGTGCGCGTCGAATGCACCACGCCCCAGAAATTGATGTTGAACAGCCAGTCCATCTGCGCCTGGTCGATCTCGCCGAACTGGCCGAGCAGGGCGACGCCGGCATTGTTGATGAGGATGTTGAGCGCGGGGTGGGCGGAGGTCGCGGCTTGCTCGACGTCGGCGATCTGCCCGGGCTCGCCGACATCGACGCGGTGCGTCGTGACCTTGCGCTTACTATCGCGGCCGATCTCGGCGGCCACCGCCTGCAAGCCGGCCTCGTCACGATCGGCCAGCGCGAGATCGCAG
>JBATYU010000237.1:0-21192 GCA_049674245.1 Bradyrhizobium sp.
CTCGGGGCCGGCGATCGGGGGAATCAGCGGTTTTTCCCGCGGCGCCTCAAGGGCCACGTCCGGCTGCGGTATACCGTGATCCACCTGACAGCCGAGCGCGCCGCGATAGACGGCCCGGCTTTTGACGAGGCCGGCAAAGTCGGCCGTAACCTCGCGGCGCGCGCGGTCGATTTGATGGTGGATCAGCAGGTCCCCGGCGCGATCGTCGGCTGGATTGCCTCCTTGTAGAAGGTTTGCGGGTCGAGGCCGCCGACAAAGACGGCGGAACAGAGCTGATGGCTCACATAATGCGTCGACACGCCGGCGGCGCGATCGAAATAGGCGAATCCGCCCAAGAGCGCGGCCAGGGCGGCGCCTCCGAGGCAAAGGGTTAATGTTGACCGTCGCGAAAGGGCGAACTGCATGGCCGCGTATCCGAGCCTGTTGTGTGATGGCCGCATCCTTGGCGCGGCGGTCGGCCTGATTCATGCCGAATTTGGAGTTCGGCGAGCCGAATCCTCAACATGGCGGTTGGAGGCGGGCGAGCAGTGCGCCCGCTACGCCGCGAGATCGGCTACCACCGCGTCGAGCACCGGGAACCCGGCCTGGGTGACGCGCAGCCGGCCGCTTTCATCGACCACGATCGCGCCCTCCTCGCGTAGCACCGCAATGCGATCCGGGTCGAGCGCGCGGCCCGACAGCGCGGCGTATCGTTTCGGATCGATGCCTTCGGCGAGCCGCAATCCCATCAGCAGAAATTCGTCGGCGCGCTCCTCGCTGTTGAGGAGATCGTCGGTCACGACGCCATGGCCTGAGGCTTCGACCCGCATCAGCCAGGTCTCGGGACGCTTCTCGGTCGCGGTCGCATGCCTGACGCCGCCAATATCGAGCCGGCCATGCGCGCCCGGACCGATGCCGGCGTATTCCTCAGCCCGCCAATAGACCAGATTGTGCCGGCACTGCGCGCCCTCGCGCGCGTGATTGGAGATCTCATAGGCCGGCAGGCCGTGCGCCGCGCAGACCTCCTGCGTGACATCGTAGAGCGCACGCGCGGTCGCCTCGTCCGGCGTCTTCAATTTGCCCGCGGCATGAAGGGCGAAGAACGGCGTGCCTTCCTCGATCGTCAGCTGATAGAGCGACAGATGCTCGGCCGCTTCTGCGATCGCGAGTTTTAGCTCGTCGGCCCACATCTGTGGCGTCTGGTCGGGGCGGGCATAGATGAGATCGAACGAATAACGCTGGAAGGCGCGGCGCGCGATTTTGACCGCGTCGAGCGCTTCGCGCGCGGTGTGCAGGCGTCCCAATGCCTTCAGCGACGCATCATCCAGGGCCTGCACGCCGAGCGACACCCGGTTGACGCCGGCTGCGCGGTAACCGGCAAAACGCGTCGCCTCGACGCTGGTGGGATTGGCCTCCAGCGTGACCTCGGCATCGTCAGCCACGCGCCAGTGCCTGCCGATCGCATCCAGGATCGCGGCGACGGTCCGAGGCTGCATCAGCGACGGTGTGCCGCCGCCAAGAAAGATCGAGCTGACCTCGCGGCCCGGCACCCGGCTAGCCGTGGTCTCGATCTCGCGGGCAAAGGCGCGCGCAAAACGATCCTCGTCGATCGCGGCATGCCGGACATGGCTGTTGAAATCGCAGTACGGGCATTTCGACAGGCAAAACGGCCAGTGCACATAGACGCCGAACGCCTGTTTTCCCTCCCCCGCTTGCGGGGGAGGGCTAGGGTGGGGGCTCTCAGCGCGGCGCAAGGCAGATCTCCGCGAGCTTGACGAAGGCGCGGGCGCGGTGCGACAGGCCGAGGCCGAGCGGCGGCAGGCCGTGTTTCTCGATCGAGGTCATCTCGCCAAAAGTACGCTGAAATCCGTCCGGCATGAACATCGGATCATAGCCGAAGCCGGCCGTTCCGCGCGGCGGCCACACCAAAGTTCCATCGGCGGGCGCCTCGACCTCCTCGAGGTGACCGTCGGGCCAGGCGACGCACAAGGCCGAGACGAAGTGCGCTCTTCGTTGTTCCGGCGTGGTTGCGCCGCGTTCCTGCAACAGGCGTTCGATCCGCGTCATCGCGACCATAAAATCCTTGGTCGGCCCCGCCCAGCGTGCGGAGAAAATCCCGGGTGCGCCGTCGAGCGCGTCGACCACAATTCCGGAATCGTCGGCGAAGGCCGGAAGCTGCGCCGCCTTCGCCGCCGCCACCGCCTTGATCCTCGCATTGGCGCGAAAGCTGTCGCCGCTCTCCTCCGGCTCGGAAAGGCCGAGCTCGCCGGCCGAGACCGCCTCGACGCCGTGCGGCGCCAAGAGTTCACGCATCTCGGCCAGCTTGCCGGGATTGTGGGTCGCGATCACGAGCTTGCCTGTGATTGGGCGATGCATAGCCGATTTGATTACGCGACCGCGAGCTTCTGCAGGTCCACCAGCCGCGCCACGCCTTTTTTCGCCAGCGCGATCAGCGCCAAAAATTCACCTTCCGAGAACGGGGTCTTTTCCGCGGTGCCCTGCACCTCGACGATGCGGCCGTCACCGGTCATCACGAAATTGGCGTCGGTGTCGGCCTCGGAATCCTCGGCGTAATCGAGATCGAGCACCGGCGTGCCGTGGTAGATGCCGCAGGAGATCGCGGCGACGTTGTCGCGCAGCACATTGGCCTTGAGCATGTTGCGGCTCTTCATCCAATTGATGCAGTCGGCGAGCGCAACCCAGGCGCCAGTGATCGAAGCGGTGCGCGTGCCGCCGTCGGCCTGCAGCACGTCGCAGTCGACGGTGATCTGACGCTCACCCAGCGCTTCCAGGTCGATGGTGGCGCGCAAGGAGCGGCCGATCAGGCGCTGGATTTCAACGGTGCGGCCATTCTGCTTGCCGACGGAAGCCTCGCGGCGGGTGCGTTCCAGCGTGGCGCGCGGCAGCATGCCATATTCCGCCGTGACCCAGCCCCGGCCCTGGCCCTTGAGCCATGGCGGCAGCCGATCTTCCAGCGTCGCCGTCACCAGCACATGGGTGTCGCCGAATTTCACCAGGCACGACCCTTCGGCATATTTGACGACGCCGCGTTCCAGCGACACGGCGCGCAATTCATCCGGTGCACGGCGGCTTGGCCGCATGGGAATTCTCCGAAAATCCGGCAGGGTCAATGGCTCGCGGTGCTTGTAGGAGGGGGAACGGCCAGCGGCAAGGGCGTTTGCGTCCGAATGGACGCTTGTCAGCGGCCCGCCGGATCGACAAGTTAGGGGTATAAGGAGTTAGCTGTGGCCCACCACGATCCGATTGGCCTGATCGCGCCGAATGCGGGCTTAGCCCAGCTAAACGAGCGCTCGCGCGACATATTTCGTCAAATCGTCGAGAGCTATCTCGCGACCGGCGAGCCGGTCGGCTCGCGCAATATTTCCCGCCTGATCGCCGTGCCGCTGTCGCCGGCCTCGGTGCGCAATGTGATGGCCGATCTCGAGCAGCTCGGTCTGATTTACGCCCCCCACACGTCGGCCGGCCGGCTGCCGACCGAACTCGGCTTGCGGTTCTTCGTCGACGCCTTGATGCAGATCGGCGACCTCACCGAAGCCGAGCGGCAGTCGATCCAGAACCAGTTGGCGTCCGTCGGCCGGGCGCAGTCGGTCGAGGCAGCCCTTGGCGAGGCGCTGACGCGGCTGTCCGGCCTGACCCGCGCCGCGGCGGTGGTATTGACCGCCAAATCCAATGTGCGCCTGAAGCACATCGAATTCGTGCGGCTGGAACCGGAGCGCGCGCTGGTGGTACTGGTCGCCGAGGACGGCCAGGTCGAAAATCGCGTGCTGGTCTTGCCGCCCGGCGTTCCCTCTTCCGCGCTCACCGAAGCCACCAACTTCCTCAACGCGCGCATCAGAGGGCGCACGCTGGCGGAGGCCCGTCTCGAGCTTGAGACCGCGCTGGCGCAGAGCCGCGCCGAACTCGATCAGCTCACGCAGAAGGTCATCGCGGCCGGGATCGCGAGCTGGTCCGGCGGCGACAGCGAGGACCGGCAATTGATCGTGCGCGGCCACGCCAATCTGCTCGAAGATCTGCATGCCCTCGAAGATCTGGAGCGGGTGAAATCGCTGTTCGACGATCTCGAGACCAAGCGCGGCGTGATCGACCTGTTGGGACGCGCGGAACGCGCCGAGGGGGTGCGGATTTTCATCGGATCGGAAAACAAGCTGTTCTCCTTGTCGGGTTCCGCGACGATCATTGCCCCCTATGGCGACGGTGCCGGTCATATCGTCGGCGTTCTCGGCGTGATCGGGCCAACCCGGCTCAACTATGCCCGGGTGATACCGACGGTGGACTATGCCGCGCGCATCGTGAGCAAGATGCTGGGCGGCTGATCGACCCGGAAGTCGGGCGGGTTATGCTTGATTTTCGGCGCCTAAAGCACGATATCCGGGCCGACAACCCCCACATTGACCCGATCCCAGACGATTTTTTCGAAAAGGCCATCCATGACCGATCCCAACCGGCAGAACGATGAACCGGTGAACCCGGCGCAGGCGGGCGAGCCCGTGGTGTCAAAGCCTTATGTAATGCCCGACGATCCCGAACCAGGCTCGGTGGAAGCGCTCGCCAAGGAGGCGGCTGACGCCCGCGACAAGGTGCTGCGCACGCTGGCGGAGATGGAGAACCTGCGCAAGCGCACCAGCCGCGAGGTCGCCGATGCCAGGGTCTACGGCATCACCGGCTTTGCGCGCGACGTGCTTGATATCGCCGACAACCTGCAGCGCGCGCTCGACGCGGTTCCGGCCGAGGCGAAGGCCGCCGCCGATCCCGGCCTGAAAGCCTTGATCGAGGGCGTTGAATTGACCGAACGTTCGCTGCTCAATGCGCTGGAGAAGAACGGCGTCAAGAAATTCGACCCGTCCGGCGAAAAATTCGATCCGAATTTCCAGCAGGCAATGTACGAGGTTCCCGATCCGTCGGTGCCCTCGGGCACGGTGGTGCAGGTGGTGCAGGCCGGTTACATGATCGGCGATCGCGTGCTGCGCCCGGCGCTGGTCGGCGTCGCCAAGGGCGGGGCGAAGTCCGCTCCGATCAGCGGCAATGAGCCGAACAGCGCAGCCTAGCGCCGTGTGCCCTAGACCGCGATGTCAGCGGACTGGATGCGCTTGACGCCGGCCTTGGCCATGTCGGCCCAGGCCCTGGCGAGCGAACCCTGCGTATCGATGCCGCGGCAGGCGTCTTCCACCACATAGGTTTCGAACGCGGCCTTACGCGCATCAAGCGCGGTCCAGGCGACGCAGAAATCCGTGGCGAGGCCCGCCACGAACAGACGTTTCACGCCGCGCGCCTTGAGATAGGCGGCAAGCCCGGTGGTGGTCTTGCCGTCGGCCTCGGTGAAGGCGGAATAGCTGTCGACGTCCTTGTGGAAACCCTTGCGGATGATGAGTCCGGCCTGCGGGATGGACAGATCCTTGGAAAGCGCGGCGCCATCGGATCCCTGAACGCAATGATCGGGCCACAGCACCTGCTTGCCATAGGGCAGGTCGATGGTCTCGAACGGCTTCTTGCCCGGATGGACCGATGCGAAGGAGATATGCCCGGCGGTATGCCAGTCCTGCGTCATCACCACATTGGCAAAACCCCGGGCGATCTTGTTGATCACGGCAACGACCTGCTCGCCGTCCTTCACGGCAAGGCTGCCGCCGGGCAGAAAACAGTTCTGGACATCAATCACCAGAAGCGCCGATGCGTCGTCGGGCTTGATCGATGCTGCCGCCCTAAGCCTGCTTGAAACACAGGCCGCGATCGCCGTCGCGCCGAGACCTGCCAGAAACCGCCTTCGATCCAACATGGTGCCTCTCCGGTAGCTTTTCGGATCGCAGCAGCAAATCAGGTAGGCGCGCAGCCGTAAAGCAGGTTGCATTCGGCGAGAGGATCGAATTTTGGGCGCCGGACGGCTGTTGAATCAACCTCGCGGCTGAATTCCGTCGCGCACGGCGCGGCAGCACGGAAAAGGCGCTCGACCATGGATCCGCGCGGGCCGTCTTATCTCAGGCTACAGCCCGTTGCGGCACTATGGCGGGTTGGTTGATGTCTTTGAATTCCTGCTCGGCTTGTGCCTTGGCGGTCTTGAGGATCTCGACGGCATCGGCGATGTTATTCTCCGAGTGATTAGCCATCACCTGCATTCGGACGCGCGCGGCTCCTTTCGGAACGGCCGGGAATTCAACCAGATTGGCGATCAGTCCGAGCTCCGGCAAGCGCCTGCTCACTAGACGGGCAAGGCCTTCCGTTCCCATCTTAACGCAGACGATCGCGGATGGGTCGCCGTAATAATCGAGACCGGCTTCACATAGTTGATGGCGAAGGGTCAGGATGTTTGCCATCAATGCCAGACGTTGCACGCGTCCTTCAACCGATTCCACGATCTCGAACGCTTTCAGAATGGTGGCCGCCTGCACAGGCGAAAGCGCATTCGAGAAGGTCGCGGGCGCGCTATAAAAGCGGAGATACTCCTTCACCGCGCGGCTCTTGCAAGCGACGAAGCCGCCATTTGACGCGAAGGTCTTGGAAAAACTGCCCATCACGATATCGATCTTGCCCAACATATTCTGGATGCCGATGTGCCCTCGGCCGTCCTTGCCGAGGCAGCCTAGATCGTGCGCAACGTCCACAACCAGGGTCGCGTTGAACTCGTGGCAGAGCGCCTGAAGCGCCGTCAGATCCGGGGTATCCGAGTCCATCGAGAATAGGCCCTCTGTAACGACCAGAATGCCATTCTCTTTGTCCTTTGCCCTGATCTTGGTCAGGATGTTTCGGCAATATTCTTTATCGAGGTGGCGAAACAGATGAACGTTGTTGGTGGCGGCGTTAGCCCCTTCCTGAAGACAGGAATGCGATAGCATGTCCATCACCACATGGTCGGCGGAGCGCACAAGACCCTTGATCACGCCGAAACCCGCTGCCCAGCCGGTCGGGTACAGCACAACTTCTTCCATTCTGAGGAATTCGGCGATCTTGCGCTCAAGCGCGACGGAGTAGGATGTATTGCCGACCAGGGCCGGCGAACCGGCGCTGTGCACGCCACAGCGTTCGATCGTTTCCTTGGCGGTTGCCTTGATTCCGGCATGCGACGACAGGCTCAGATAGTCTTGCGAGGCAAAATTTACACCGCGCATCTTGTTGCCGCTGTCGTCCTGTGCCCAGCAAACCGTGTTAGGTCCGTCTTCGGTCGCGCGAGAAAACGGCCAGAGGTCATTTTGACGACGCAAATCTTGCCATTTGAAAAAGCCTTCGGTGCGCCCGAGAAGGTCTGCCCCACCGGGCACGCGGAAGTCTCTCATGCTGCCGGTCAATGCGGCAGGCGGAATACGGGCGTTGGCATTGTCTGACATCATTAATCCCTGTTCGGCATTTTTGGATTGTTTTGCCGTCTGGGGAGAACCATGATTGCTCGAAATTAATATTCTGTTCTGCCGAAGCGATCTAATGCCGAAGGAAATGGTTCAGAACAGGTTAAAACTACGCAAAAGCGAATGGGATTCGATCCGGGTGTCTTGGACTTACGAGTTACTTCAAAATTGCTAACCCAATTATACTCAAAACAATTCTCAACCAAATTATATTCAAATCCGCGCGCACGAGCATAGGAATTGCGGCGAACATACCGGCCGGCTTGGTGTCGACCTCCGAGCGCCAAATCGAGCGAGCGCGCGACCATCCTGGGCCAGAAGTCAGCCGATGGCGCTTTTGCTCTCGTTTGCAGGCAGGCAGGCTCGAATTTTGCCCAGCAGCCGCTGCATATCGACCGGCTTGGTATCAAAATCGGAACATCCGACCTCGACGCTCTTGTCGCGATCGCTGGCCAGCGCGTGGGCCGTCAACGCAACGATTGGAATTGCTGACGTCGCAGGATTAGCCTTGATTAGCTGGGTCGCTTCCCAGCCGTCCATTTCGCCCAATGCGACGTCCATCAGGATCAGATCTGGCATCTCGCTCGAAGCCATCGCAACGCCCTCCGCGCCGTCGTGAGCACAACAGACCGTGAAGCCGTGACGCTGCAGGCGCCGCGTCAGCAAGTCGCGGTTGATCGCATTGTCTTCAACCAGCAGGATTTTATGCATTGGTCGCTTCCGCGGTCGATTGCGGAGCGAAATCAGAGGCCGCGGGGACGAGCGTTGCGGAAGCGAATGCATCCCGCTTGCGCCGGTCAATCAGCAGCGGCATCCGGATTGTGAAGCGGCTTCCTTTTCCGAGTTCGCTCTCGACGAAAATCTCCCCGCCCATCAGCTTGCAGAGTTTTTGGCTGAGTGCCAATCCCAGTCCGGTGCCGCCGTATTTGCTGGTGCTGGAATCGTCGATGACGGTGAATTTTTCGAAAAGCCTGGTGATCTGATCCGAAGCAATGCCGATACCCGTGTCGATGATATGGATCACAAGATCATCGCCTGGTTCGGCAGGCTGGCGCTCCGCAACAAACTCGACCTTGCCGTTGTGCGTGAACTTTACCGCGTTATCAAGCAACTGACCGACCATATTGCGGAGCTTGCCGGCGTCACAGAGGGCCGTTCCAAGATTAGGAGCGATAGTGCAGCCAATATCGTTCCCGTTTTTCTTGGCCGCCGGCCTCACTACGTCGACAATCTCGCCGAATAAATCGGCCAGGCTGGTCTCCTCCAGGTCCAGGATCATCTTGCCTGCCTCGATCTTCGACAGGTCGAGTATCTCGTTAACAAGCTTGAGCAGATGCTGGCCGGCGCTGTGAATCTTGTTCAAATCCACGATGCTTTCGCAGTCGCCTTCTTCCTTGGCGTCCTCTAGTAGGACCTCGCTGTAGCCAATCACCGCATGCAGTGGTGTTCGCAACTCGTGGCTCATCTTGGCGAGGAATTCGGCCTTGGCAGCGCCCGCCCGCTCGGCTTCCTCCGTCGCCTGGCGCAGCGCCGCTGCGGTCGCCATATGCTGGCGCATTTCGCTTTCAAGTTCGGTCTGCGAAGCCTGTATCTTGGCGTAATAGAGCGCCATCATCGCGACATAGATCGACGCAGCGATGGTCGAGACAAGTCCCAGACCTTGCATGGCTGCAACCGGCAGGCCGTTCTTGAGATGGTAACCATACAAATAAAAGGCGCTGAAGATCGCCAGGTTGGCAGCAAACATGACCATCACGATCAAGCGAAGCGACTTGGACGAACCCAGGTAGAAGAACGCCAGCAGCGGAATAACA
Organism: Bradyrhizobium sp.; assembly: GCA_049674245.1. Classification (GTDB taxonomy): domain Bacteria; phylum Pseudomonadota; class Alphaproteobacteria; order Rhizobiales; family Xanthobacteraceae; genus Bradyrhizobium. The sequence goes on from JBATYU010000237.1 coordinate 9,149, forward strand.
AGCACCCACGGCAACGTCGGGGACGTTACGCCACCGTAGAAGTAGCAACTCCAGAGAATACAAAATATCAGGTTCTGGATCGAAACCAGCGCGAGAGGATTATAGGGCGCGCCAGCCCGCAGCACGAACGGAAATACCCAGAACGCCGTGATCGAAATTGCCAGCACCCCAACTTGGTATCCCGGCGCTGGGTCAAGCACAAACAGCGCTATGGGCACGACGTTTCCGATGAACGGACCGAGAATATGGCTGACCAGAAAGACGTGCGCGCGATTTCGCGCATCGCGGTCGCCGGCGAACTCGGCCGGAATAAAGTAGTTCACGAGGCGTTCGAGGGATGCAAGCAATTTTGCGATTTTGGCTTTCATGAAATTCGCCGCGCCTTCTGCGTTGGTCTTGAAGAGACGCCGCCGTGTTCGCTTCTTGCAACACCGCGCAGCCGTACCGAGCCTATTTCCGCTCCGGTAGCAGATTTTCAGGTTCCACTTAAGGTCGCGTTAATTGGCAAAGCGGCGACTTAAACCAAATATTAAAGCCACTTACGCTAGGTTTCCGAGTTCGACAGAAGTCATCGGGGGCGGCGGGAAATGCTGATCTGGAACCACCTTGTCGCGTTGATCGACTGGTTTATACCGGCCGCGGCGAAAGCTGAACGTTCTGAACAGGGCCTCGCGCAAAACTTCGTCTTCACGCACCTCTTCGGCCCTCTGCTGTCGCAGTCAATTGCCCTGTTTCTATATCTCAGCGATCCGGATCCCGGCATTGTCTGCTGGACGGTGATCAGCTGCATATGGTTGTTCTGGAGCCTGCCGTTTGTCTACAAGGGAACAGGCAATCTGCAGCTGTCGGCGCTGATCTCCGTCGAATTGCTCGCTTTTACGTCGCTATTTGGCGCCTTTTTTTACGGTGGGGTAAGCTCGCCGTTTCTGCCGTGGTTGATTATCGCACTCCTGCTTGGCTTCTTCTATCTGTCCGAACGGCCGGTCCTTGTTGTCGGATTGTTCACTCTGAACATTCTTGGTTTCTGCCTGGCTTACCTTCAGTGGGGATTTCCTGAACTCGTGCCGCCGCAGCAGCTTGCGACGGTCGGGTGGATCTCCATTCTGTCGGCGACAATCTATATGTCATGGATGGCGATCTATTACGCCAATATGATTGCAATGCGCTCCGACCTCGAACGCGAAGCGGAACGGCATCGCGAGACTGCAATCCGTCTGCGTGAGGCCAAAGATCTGGCCGACGTAGCCAATCGCGCAAAGTCGATCTTCCTTGCCAAAATGAGCCACGAGTTGCGGACGCCGTTGAATGCCGTCATCGGATTCAGTGAAATTCTCTTGGAAGACGTCGACCTGGACGGCAGGAACCGTCACAAGAAAAGTGACCTTGAGCGCATCAATTCGGCCGGAAAGCACCTGTTGTCGCTGGTGACTGACGTACTGGATCTGTCGAAAATCGAGTCGAATTTCATCGAGTTGAGGATCGAGAAATTCGACCTCAATGAGATGGTTCAGGAGGTGATTGCCAATATCCAGCCGATGGTTTCTGAAAACCGCAATAAGCTCGTGGTCAAATGCCCCAAGAACCTCGGAATCGTCTCGACCGATCAAACCAAGTTGCGACAAGCGGCGTTAAATCTGATGAGCAATGCCGCCAAGTTCACCCAAGACGGAACAATCACGCTATCCGTGCAGCGCCGCAAGAGTCAGGCTGGGGACTGGATCGAAATTCAGGTTCTAGATTCTGGAATCGGCATCGCTCAGTCGGATATCGGGCGGCTCTTCCAGAATTTCGGCCAGGCAAATCGCGCCACGTCGAGCAAATACGGCGGAACCGGTCTTGGTCTGGCGTTGAGCCAAAAGTTGTGCGCGCTTTTGGGCGGTGGAATTTCCGCGACAAGCGAGCTTGGCCAAGGATCGTGCTTCACGATCCGCGTGCTCGCATGGATGAGCCAAGAGTGCAGCGACGATGAAGGCTTTTCTGGAACAGTGCCCCAACCCGCAAATGTACTAGCGGTCTGAAAGATAATCCAATGCCTGTATCGAAAGCACCAACGCCGCGCGATACAATGATGCGGCCCGAAATCCACCAACCCGATACGACCGACGGAAACGCGGGTGTCCGTCACCGTTTGTTGATAGTAGACGACGTCAGCGATAACCGCACCCTCCTGACGCGGCGCTTCGAACGTCGCGGCTTCGAAGTGGTAGAGGCAGACAGTGGGTTCGCCGCGATCGAATTGATCGACAAGGAACCATTCGACCTAGTCCTTCTTGACGTCATGATGCCGGGGATCGACGGGATAGAAACCCTCAGGCGAATTCGTAACCAGAAGTCAGCGTCTGTGTTGCCCGTCATTATGGTGACGGCAAAAACAGAGACCAGCCATATCGTAGATGCACTCGAACTTGGTGCGAACGACTATGTTACTAAGCCGGTCGATTTTGCGGTCGCATTTGCCCGCGTCAATACTCAGATCAGCCGCAAGCGTGCGGAACAGCAGGTATTGTTGGCCAACGAGGCGCTGCGTAACGCTAACGAAGAACTGGAACGTCGGGTAGAGGAGCGGACTAGCCGCCTCATTGAGGTCAACCAGCGGCTCAAGGTGGAGATTGCAAATCGCGAAGAATCGCAGGCCAAGTCGCAATATCTGGCGTACCACGACTCGTTGACCGGACTTGGCAATCGTCTCTTGTTCAAGGATCAGCTTGAAGGAGCGCTCAACGATGTTTCGGTTACGCCGCATCCCGTGGCGGTCTTGTTCTTGGATCTCGACGGCTTCAAGGCAGTCAATGACAGTTTGGGTCATTCCATCGGCGATCTGCTTTTGAAATCAGTCGCAACCAAACTCCGCGACATTCTTCAACGAACGGATCGCATCGCAAGACTTGGTGGTGATGAATTTGCGATCTTGCAGGTTTCAGCCCCCCAGCCCGGTTCGTCCATAGCGTTGGCGGAAAAAATCATCGAGATTGTCGGTCAACCGTGTAGCATCGACGGTCACGATGTAACGGTGGGGGCTAGCATCGGGATCGCTGTTGCGCACCCCGGCGATATCAATACAGAAACCTTCCTAAAGAGCGCGGATCTCGCAATGTACAGCGCGAAATCCGACGGTCGTGGTACTTATCGCATGTTCGATCCAGGAATGGACGCGATCGTTCAGGCGCGACGCGGTCTCGAACGAGATATGCGCACCGCGCTTGTGCAGGACGGATTCAGGCTCTTCTATCAACCGCTTGTCAATTTGCAGACCAAGGAAGTAACCACCTTCGAGGCGTTGATGCGATGGCAGCACCCCGAGCGCGGCACGGTGCCTCCCTCCATATTTATTCCGGTCGCGGAGGAGATGGGTCTGATTGTCCAACTTGGCGAATGGGCATTGAGGCAGGCATGTACGGAAGCGATGGAATGGCCGGATGGAATCTGCGTTTCAGTCAACTTGTCGTCTTTGCAATTCTCCAAGGGCAATCTCGTTTCCACGGTAATGAGTGCTTTGGCTTCTTCGGGATTGCCGGCGTCCCGTCTCGAACTCGAAATCACAGAATCTGTATTGCTGGAGAAGTCGGAACGCAACATTTCGATACTCAATCAGTTGCGGCACCTGGGCGTTCGAATTTCGATGGACGATTTCGGCACGGGCTATTCCAGTATTGGCTACCTTCGTAGTTTCCCATTCGACAAGATCAAGATTGATCGATCCTTTGTCAAAGACGTGCTCGTCGACGAAGGAAGCCTCGCAATTGTCCGCGCGATCGCTGGGCTTGGAGTAAGCTTCGGCATGACCACCACTGCCGAAGGCGTTGAGACCGAGGAGCAAATGCGATGTTTGAATCTCGAAGGCTGCATTGAGGTTCAAGGATATCTATTTAGCAAACCCGTACCGGCAAACGAGATTGTTGGGGTTCTTGAGAGTTTGGCCGATAGACGATCACGGCCCAAGGCTTCCGGCGCGTAGTAACTCGCCAGAAGGGCATTAGACAACCAGTACCGTCTTTGGTCGAGCTATAGGGCGTTGGACGGATGCGGAGACGTGTCCGGCGGTGTGCCGGTCCGGTAGCTTTTGGGATCGCAGCAGCAAATCAGATAGGCGCGCAGGCGTAAAGCAGATGGCGTTTCGCGAGAAGATCGAATTGTGGGCGCTTGATGTTCGGTCAATCAGCTTCGCGGCTGAATTCCATCGCGCACGGCGCGGAAGCGCGGAAAGGCGCTCGACCATTGGTCGCGCGGGGCGCTGCCAATGATGCGCAGCGCGTTCGAGTTGCCGAACCGCAGCCATTGCACCACGGTCACGGCAGTATTGTCCTTGCCACTGGTCGCATCGATGCGGGTCTCATATCCGGGCATGCCGTCGATGCGGATCGGCTCCGACATCGTGATCCGTGCGTCGCGTACGCCGGGGATCGATGTCGCGGTCTGTTGCGCGAACCGGCCGCGGTCGTCCGGCTGCGCCGGTGTCGTGCCGATCAGGCCGATCACCATGAAGGGGGCGGGTTCGAAGCCGGCCGCCTCGTCATTATCGGCGAGGATGACGGCGGCGCCGGGCGCGAGCGTGCGCACATTCCTGAAGTTGCCGAGCTCGCTGACCTTGAACGGCATCAATCCAAGCTGCTCCTCGACCGGAACCTCCTTGCGGATCGTCGCCGACGCGAACATCTGGCGGACCGCATCATCGCTGTAGATCTTGCTCGCATTCTCGGGAACCTGCACGGCGACATAGCCGGAGAAGGTGCTGCCCGGCAGGATCATCGAATAACGCCGCACGCTGGTCGCACCGTCCTTTGCGTTTTCGGCGGTGTAGTAAGCGCGGCCCGCCGGCGACTCGATGCTCTCCGGCTTGATGCCGTTGGTGCCGGCGGGGTTGGCTTTGAACGCATTCGCCACCTCGCCATAGGCCTCGGGCGGAAGCTCCGTCACCAGCACCTTGACGCCATGGTCCTCGGTCTCAAAACCGGCGAAGGCCTTGGCCGGAACGAGGCCGACCAGCGGCGTCAAGCCGACCCGGGCCCCCGGCGGGAAGACCGCTTCGCCCGCGAAGGCGGACGAATTGGCGGCGAAGATGAGGGCAACCGCGGTGAGGAGTGGAAGGGGCTTCATGGGCAACCTGCTTGGCTTGCTATTCGAGGCCGCTCAATGGTCGGCCGTCGCGGCCCCTCGGGAGGGATCTGTTTCAGACGCCGCTTTTAACGGTTTTGCCGGTCCGGCAACAGGGTCAGTCGCGCGGACGCCGAGGCGGGCCGGGGCGCGGGTGAACCGACACGATCTTTCAAAGACCAATGTTTTCATGGCTCAAGGTTGCGTCCGGTCCTTGCGGGCCGGTACCCCCCTCCTATATGAGGCTCCACCGTCGCAATATCGCGAGTATTTGATCTAAGGGGGTTTGGATCGGGCGCCGCCAGGGCCCAGCCGACCTGCCGCAAAAAGAGGGATATCTGGACCATGGGAAAGGTCATTGGGATCGATCTCGGCACCACGAATTCGTGCGTCGCCGTAATGGATGGCAAGACAGCCAAAGTCATCGAAAACGCCGAGGGCATGCGGACCACTCCGTCGATTGTTGCCTTCAGCGATGACGGCGAGCGTCTGGTCGGCCAGCCCGCCAAGCGCCAGGCCGTGACCAATCCCGAACGGACCTTCTTTGCGGTCAAGCGCCTGATCGGCCGGCGCTATGACGACCCGATGGTGGAGAAGGACAAGAAGCTCGTCCCCTACAAGATCGTCAAGGCGTCCAACGGCGATGCCTGGGTCGAAGCCGACGGCAAGTCCTATTCGCCCTCCCAGGTCTCGGCGTTCATCCTGCAGAAGATGAAAGAGACCGCCGAAGCCCATCTCGGGCAAAAGGTCGAGCAGGCCGTCATCACGGTTCCCGCCTATTTCAACGACGCCCAGCGTCAGGCCACCAAGGACGCCGGCAAGATCGCCGGACTTGAAGTGCTGCGCATCATCAACGAGCCGACCGCGGCCGCCCTGGCTTACGGCCTCGACAAGTCGAAATCGGGCACCATTGCGGTATACGACCTCGGCGGCGGCACATTCGACGTGTCGATCCTGGAGATCGGTGACGGCGTGTTCGAAGTGAAGTCGACCAACGGCGACACCTTCCTCGGCGGCGAAGACTTCGACATGCGGCTCGTCAATTATCTGGCCGACGAGTTCCAGAAGGAGCAGGGCATCAATCTGCGCAACGACAAGCTCGCCTTGCAGCGCCTGAAAGAGGCTGCCGAAAAGGCCAAGATCGAATTGTCCTCGACCACCCAGACCGAAATCAACCTGCCGTTCATTACGGCTGACCAGTCCGGGCCGAAGCATCTGACGATGAAATTGACGCGCGCCAAGTTCGAGGCCCTGGTCGATGATCTCGTCCAGAAGACCATCGAACCCTGCCGCAAGGCGCTGAAGGATGCCGGCCTCACCGCCGGTGAAATCGGCGAAGTCGTGCTGGTCGGCGGCATGACCCGGATGCCGAAGGTCCAGGAAGTCGTGAAGCAGCTGTTCGGCAAGGAACCGCACAAGGGCGTCAATCCCGACGAAGTCGTCGCGATCGGCGCTGCGATCCAGGCCGGCGTGTTGCAGGGCGACGTCAAGGACGTGCTGCTGCTCGACGTGACGCCGCTGTCGCTCGGCATCGAGACGCTCGGTGGCGTGTTCACCCGCATCATCGACCGCAACACCACGATCCCGACCAAGAAGAGCCAGGTGTTCTCGACCGCCGAGGACAACCAGAACGCCGTCACCATCCGCGTCTTCCAGGGCGAGCGCGAGATGGCGGCCGATAACAAGATTCTCGGCCAGTTCGACCTGATGGGCATTCCGCCGGCGCCGCGCGGGATGCCGCAGATCGAGGTGACCTTCGACATCGACGCCAACGGCATCGTCAACGTGTCGGCCAAGGACAAGGCGACCGGCAAGGAACAGCAGATCCGCATTCAGGCTTCGGGCGGTCTGTCCGAAGCCGACATCGAGAAGATGGTCAAGGACGCCGAGGCCAACGCGGTCGCCGACAAGAAGCGCCGCGAGGCGGTCGACGCCAAGAACCATGCCGACGCGCTGGTGCATTCGACAGAGAAGGCGCTCGCCGAGCACGGTTCGAAGGTCGCGGAGAGCGAGCGCCGCGCCATCGAGGACGCTGTCAGCGATCTGAAGGAAGCGCTGAAGGGCGACGATGCCGAGGCGATCAAGGCCAAGACCAACACGCTGGCGCAAGCTTCGATGAAGCTCGGCGAGGCCATGTACAAGCAGCAGGCCGAAAGCGATGCCGCCAAGGATGCTGCGAAGGATGACGTCGTCGACGCGGAATTCACTGAGGTCGACGATGACAAGAACAACAAGAAGTCTGCTTAAAGACGGGCAACGACCATGACCCTCATGCCAAAGAGCGCGGACGCTGCGTCTCGACGGGTGAGGGTCATTTTTCATTAAGCCGGAGGCTGCATCTTTCGCAGCACTGCTTCGGAATGAAAACGAAATTCGGGCGGATCTGACGGATGTCTACCAAGCGCTGCTATTACGAAACCCTAGAGGTTGACCGCAACGCGGACGAATCCAGGCTGAAGGCGTCCTTCCGCAAGCTCGCGATGAAGTGGCACCCGGACAAGAATCCCGGCGACGCCGCAAGCGAAATCCGTTTCAAGGAAATCAACGAGGCCTACGAAATCCTCAAGGACGGCGACAAGCGCGCCGCCTATGATCGGTTCGGCCATGCGGCATTCGAGCAGGGCGGCGCGGGCGGCCCCGGTTTCGGCGCGGGCTTTGCTTCCTCCTTCTCCGACATTTTCGAAGATCTGTTTGGGATGGCCGGCCAGCGCGGGCGAGGCGGCCGCGAGCGTGGCGCTGACCTGCGCTACAACATGGAAATCACGCTGGAGGAAGCCTTTCAGGGCAAAACCGCGCAGATCGAGATTCCGGTCTCCGTCACCTGCGAATCCTGTTCGGGCATCGGCGCCAAGGCCGGCACCAAGCCGAAGACCTGCTCGACCTGCGGCGGCGCGGGACGGGTGCGGCAGGCGCAGGGATTTTTCACGCTGGAGAGAACCTGCCCCGCCTGCCAGGGCCGCGGCCAGATGATCGAGGACGCCTGTCCGTCCTGTTCGGGCTCGGGCCGGGTGACGCGCGAGCGGACCTTGTCGGTCAATATCCCGCAGGGCGTCGAGGATGGTACCCGCATTCGTCTCGCCGGTGAGGGCGAGGCCGGCATCCGTGGCGGCCCGCCGGGCGATCTCTATATTTTCCTCTCGCTGTCGGCGCATCAGTTCTTCCAGCGCGACGGCGCCGACCTGCACTGCCGGGTGCCGATCTCGATGGTGACGGCGGCGTTGGGCGGCGAATTCGAAGTGCCGACCATCGACAAGGGCAAGACCAAGGTGAAAATCCCGTCCGGCACACAATCCGCCAGGCGCTTTCGCATTGCGTCAAAGGGCATGCCGGTGCTTCGCTCGCGCCAGACCGGCGACATGTATGTCCAGGTTGTGGTCGAGACGCCGCAGAATCTTACCAAGAGGCAGCAGGAATTGCTGGCCGAGTTCGAAAAATTATCGTCCGGGGCAACCCAGCCCGAGGCGGCGGGTTTCTTCACTAAGGTCAAGGACTTCTTCGGTAGCCGCGCGGCCCAGCAGTAACCGTTTTGCTTGACCGTGTCGTCCGCGACCTATACCCCTTTATGACTGTTTTCTGACATTGCCGCGCAAACGCGCGTTTCTGGTAGCGAAATGCCATTGCAGTCGTCCGCGCGTGCGTCAAAAAGGCCCCTTCGTCTCGACGATGAGGTCCGTTTTCTCCGTTCCTGGATAGAGAAGCCGCTGCATATGGGGGCGGTGATGCCGTCGGGCCGGTTCTTGGCCCGCACCATGGCGCAATATGTCGATGTCGATTCCACAGGACCCGTGGTCGAACTGGGACCTGGCACCGGTGCGATCACCTCAGCCTTGATTGAGCATGGCGTCGACCAGAAGCGTCTGGTCCTGGTCGAATACAACCCTGGGTTTTGTGTCCTGCTGCGCGACCGCTATCCGCAAGCCAAAGTCGTGCAGGGCGACGCCTATACGCTGCGGGACACGCTGTGGAACGTCTTGAGCGCGCCCGCGACCGCCATCGTGTCGGGCCTGCCGCTCGTCACCAAGCCGATGATGATCCGGCTCAAGCTCATTCGCGATGCCTTCGTTGCGCTCGCGCCCGGCGCGCCGTTCGTGCAATTCACCTATTCGGTGACGCCGCCGATCCCGAAATCGCTGCCCGGGGTGTCCACAGAGGCCTCCGAGCGCATCTGGATGAACCTTCCGCCGGCCCGCGTCTGGGTGTATCGCAAGGAACTGAGCCGGCGCATTGCGCGGTAAGTTCGTCTTGCGATTTGGATCATGTCCGCGCTGAAAATCCTGGTCATTCCCGGTTCGCTGCGCACCGGCTCGCATAATGCGAAGCTTGCATCGGTTGCGGCTTACGAGTTCGCGCAAGCGGGCGTCGACGTCACGCGCATTTCGCTCGGTGATTTTCCGCTGCCGATCTATGACGGCGATCTGCAAACCAAGTCCGGCGTGCCGAAGAACGCGGTCAATTTCAAGCGCATGATGGGCGCGCATCATGGCGTCGTGATCGTGACCCCCGAATATAATTCCTCGGTGCCGCCCTTGGTGAAAAACACCATCGATTGGGTGACGCGCGTCCAGGATACCCATGAAACCCGCGGCCAGATTTTTCGCGAAAAGCCTTTTGCGATCGCGGCCGCTTCCGAAGGCCGGCTCGGCGGAACACGGGCGCTGGCGGCATTGCGGCTGATTCTAACCGCCTGCCATGCCACAGTCGTTGCCAACCAGCTCGCGCTGTCCTTTGCCGATCAGGCTTATGACGATACCGACAGATTGAAACATCCCGCCGATGCCGAGGCGCTGAAGGCCATGGTGTTGCAATTGATCGATGTTGCCCAACACATGATGTGAGGTGAGATGCAGCCAGCCAATATCGCCGCTTGCGACCGGCTGATCGTCGCGCTCGATCTGCCCAGCGTCGCCGCCGCCGAGGCGATGATCGCGCGGCTCGGCGAGGCCGTGAATTTCTACAAGATCGGCTATCAGCTTGGCTTTGCAGGCGGGCTGCAGCTGGTCCGCCGGCTCGCCGATCAGGGCAAGAAGGTCTTTGTCGATCTCAAGCTGCACGACATCGGCAATACGGTTGCGCGCGGGGTCGAAAGCGTCGCCGCGCTCGGCGCGACATTCCTGACCGTGCACGCCTATCCGCAGACCATGAAGGCCGCGGTTGAGGCGCGGGCGGGATCGGACCTGAAGATCCTCGCCGTCACGGTGCTGACCTCCTATGACGACGGCGATCTGCATGCGGCCGGCTATCGTCTCTCCGTCTCCGATCTCGTCGAGGCGCGCGCCCAACAGGCGCAGGTGCTTGGCGTCGACGGTCTCGTGAGTTCGCCGGAAGAGGCGGCCGCCTTGCGCAAGATCGTCGGCCATCAGATGGTACTGGTGACGCCCGGCATCCGCCCGGCCGGAAGTGCTACCGGCGACCAGAAGCGCATCATGACCCCCGCGCGTGCGATTGCGGCCGGCAGCGATTATCTCGTGGTCGGCCGGCCCATCGTGGAAGCCAGCGACCCCAAGGCTGCGGCAGACGCCATTCAAGCAGAGATCGCACAGGCACTGGCCTGAACAGGATAAGGAGCAAAAAATGGCGAAAGGCTACTGGATTGGGCACGTCGACGTTCACAATGAGGAAGGCTACAAGGCCTACGCGGCAGCCAACCCGGCAATCTTCAAGAAATTCGGCGGGCGCTATGTCGTGCGTGGCGGCAAGTTCACCGGCGTCGAAGGCCAAAGCCGCTCGCGCAACGTCGTGATTGAATTTGCCGACTACGAGACGGCGCTGGCCTGCTATCGCTCGCCGGAATATCAGCAAAATATCAAGATCCGACAGGCGCATGCGATCGCCGATCTCATCGTCATCGAAGGCTTTGACGGTCCGCAGCCCTGATTACCGTGCGGGCCATGACAACTGCGTCGCAGATGCTCGATCAGATTCGAATTGATTATCTGCGTTCGCTTCCGCCCGGCCTTGAGACCCTGCGGTCTGAAGCAATCCACCAGGGATTCGGATTCATGGATCGGCTCGCGGCCGATTGGGCCAGCGGCGCCAATACGTTCAACCGTCCAGGCGAGTGCCTCTTGGGTGTGTTCGCGGACGGGCGGCTAATCGCCGTTGGCGGATTGAATGTAGATCCCTATGGGCGTCGGGCTGATATCGGGCGGCTTCGCCATGTCTACGTTTGCAGCGATTGGCGACAGAAGGGCATAGGACGAATACTTGTTGATCGCTTGCTGGACGAGGCGCGACAGGCATTCGGCGAAGTATGCCTTCGCACGGTCACCGATCGTGCGGCATCCTTTTACGTTCGTTGCGGCTTTAGCCCGGTCAAAGATGCAACGGCCTCGCACGCTATGAGGCTCCCGTAACACGCTGGGCAGCACCGGTTTTTCGGCTTGGAAGGTTGCCGGAACTGGCTGCGCCCGCTAATACGACGGCAACAGGTTATAGAGATGGCGGACATGCGCTTGATCGTTGCGGGGGCCGGCGGCCGGATGGGCCGTGTGCTGACGCGCCTCATCTCGGAGACGCCGGGCGTGGTGTTGGCCGGCGCGCTGGAAGCGCCCGGCTCCTTGCTGTTGGGGCAAGATGCCGGCCTGCTCGCGGGCCTGCCCGAAAAAAATAGCGTCAAGCTCTCGGCCGATCTGTGGACGCTGTCGGCCGATGCCGACGGCATTCTCGACTTCACCGTGCCTGCGGCCACCATCGCCAATGTCGCGATCGCCGCCGAACGCGGCCTCGTCCACGTCATCGGCACCACCGGTCTGTCAGCTTCCGATGACGCCGTGATCAAGAGCGTCGCCTCGCGCGCCATCGTGGTGAAGTCCGGCAATATGAGCCTCGGCGTCAACTTGCTGGCGGCGCTGGTCAAGCGCGCCGCGCAGTCGCTCGACGAAGGTTTCGAGATCGAAATCCTGGAAATGCATCACAAATTGAAGGTCGACGCGCCGTCGGGCACGGCGCTGATG
>JBATYU010000238.1:0-3536 GCA_049674245.1 Bradyrhizobium sp.
CAGCACAACGGCGAGCGCTGGAGCGCGGCACGCGGCTATATTCATCCCTTCATGGCAACCCGCGCGAACTTGCGGGTCGAGACCCAGGCGCAGGCCACCCGCATCCTGTTCGAGGGCAAGCGCGCGGTCGGCGTCGAATACCGCCAGGGCAAGGAGACAAAACAAATTCGCGCCCGCCGCGAAGTGATCCTTTCCTCCGGCGCGTTTCAGAGCCCGCAACTGCTGATGCTTTCCGGCGTCGGCGACAGTGCCGCGTTGGCAAAACACGGCATCGCGAGCGTGCATCATCTGCCCGGCGTCGGACAAAACCTGCAGGATCATCCGGACTTTGTATTCGGCTTCACCTCGGACGCGCCTTATTTCGCCGGCCTGTCGTTTGCCGGCATCGCGCGAATTTTCAGAGGGATCGCGCAATACCGGCGCGAGCGTCGCGGACCGATGACCTCGAACATCGCCGAATGCGGCGGCTTCCTCAAAACCCGCCCCGACCTCGATGTTCCCGATATCCAGCTGCATTTCTGCATGGCGATGGTGGCCGATCACGGCCGCAAGCCGCGCTGGGGCACCGGCTTCTCATGCCACGTCTGCCTGTTGCGCCCCAAGAGCCACGGCAGCGTCTGGCTGCAAAGCGCCGATCCTTATTCCCCGCCCGCGATTGATCCAAATTTCCTCGGCGAGGAAGCCGACCTCGACGCCATGGTCGCGGGCTTCAAGATGACCAAACGGCTGCTTGACGCACCCGCGCTCAAGGCGCTGCAAACCTCCGATGTCTTCACCGCAGGCGTCGAGAGCGATGCCGATATCCGGCAAACCCTGCGCCAATACGTCGACACCGTCTATCACCCGGTCGGGACCTGCAAGATGGGCGTCAATGACCCCACGGCCGTGGTCGATCCGAAACTGAAGGTCCATGGGCTCGAAGGCTTGCGCGTGGTCGATGCCTCGATCATGCCGACATTGATCGGTGGCAACACCAATGCGCCGACCATCATGATCGGCGAGAAGGCCGCCGACATGATCAGGAGCGAGATGCGGGCGAATTAATCGCGATGACGACGCGGCACCTTCAGGGCGCGTTCGCCGGCGTTTCCGGCGCGTGACAGACGGCTTCGATGCGATGACCATCGGGATCGAGAACAAACGCGGCGTAATAGGCGGCGTGATAGTCTCTCGGCCCGGGCTTTCCGTCGTCGCGCCCGCCTGCCGCCAGCGCCGCTGCATGAAATGCATGGACGGCGGCGCGATCCGGTGCGCGGAAGCACAAATGGCTGCCGCGCGACGGCACGATCGCGCCGGCCTCTTCCGTGATCGTGAACTCAACGCCGGTCGAGCCAGGGGCGGCGCCGTAGTCCGCACCCTTGCGGCCGCGAAAATCGACAATCCGCACCAATCCGAGCGGCCGCAAAGCCGCATCGTAAAATAGGCGGCTGCGCTCGATGTCGCTTACTCCCAGTGAGACATGATCCAGCATGACAAATCCCCGCCGCTGCCGACAGCTGCTCTACGAGGGAAATGGCCCCAACGTTACGGCCCGTCTCGGCGCCGTCCGAAAATATTAGCATCTATGTCAGCAAAAACCCGCCGTCGACGGTGACCACGCTGCCGGTCATGTAGCGCGAAGCGTTCGACGCCAAGAGCAGGATCGCGCCGTCGAGGTCGGATTCGGCACCGACTCGGCGCTGCGGAATCCGTTTTGTCAGTTTCTCGCCCGCAGGCGTCGCCCAGAATTCGTGATTCATTTCGGTGTCGATGTAGCCGGGTGCCAGCGCGTTGACGCGGATGTGGTTGCCGGCAAGCTCCAGCGCCATCGCCTTCGTCGCCTGCACGATGCCCGCCTTCGAGATCGCGTAAGGAGCGAGGAATTTCATCACGGCGGTGCCGAGCACGGAGGCGACATTGACGATGTTGCCTTCCTGCTTGCGCGTGATCATCCGCCGCGCCATCTCGGTCGCTAGGAAATACGCGCCCTTGAGATTGGCGTTGATGACGGCGTCCCAGTCCGCCTCGGTTTGGTCGGTCGCGAGCTTTTCAATGGCAATGCCGGCATTGTTGACCAGCACGCCGATCGGGCCAAGCGCTGCTTCCGCGGCATCGACGGCCTTGCCGATCGAGGCAATATCGGTGACGTCCATCTGCACGGCCGCGGCGCGGCCGCCCTTGCTCCTGATCTCTTGTTCCAGGCTTTCGAGCTTCGCGGTCTGGCGCGCCGCCAGCACGACGGCAGCGCCATGCGCGGCCAGGACGCGCGCGAATTGCCGCCCCAACCCTTGGCTGGCGCCGGTGACGAGGATGGTTTCTTTACGAACGTCGAATAGATCGGACATGGCGGAAATCCTGAAGGCGTGCGTGCAACATTGATACAGACGATTTTAGCGATCGAAAACCCTGTTCATTGACCAAGCGCCGCCACCAAGAGCAGGCAAGGAATAATCAGTCATGAACCGCTTCGATATCGCCGTCTATGCCGGATTGGCCATCGCCGTGGTCACCGGTTTCAACATAGGCTTGCTGCGCAGCGCGATCACGATCCTCGGCTACTTGATCGCGGCGCCAATGGCCGTGTTGGCGATGTCGGCGATTGCGCAGCAAATCGGCGGCCCGGGCACCTCGCCGCTCACCCAGAATTGGGGGCTGTTCTTTGGCGCCTATCTTGCGATCGGTATCGGGATTGCCAAGCTGATGCGCATCACGCTCGACGAAACTATCGGATCGGAAGCCGGTATCGGCGATCGCCTCGGCGGCGCCGCGCTTGGCGCGGTGCGTGTTGGCCTGGTGGCGACCACGCTGGTGCTGATCTTCGATCAGCTCGTCCCCGGCGATCGCCAGCCGGCGTTTCTGAACGGCTCGCAGCTGCGGCCGTTGTTTTCAGCCGCCGGGCAGCGAGGTTTCAAGTCGCTGCCGCCCGAGGTCACCGCCACCATCGACCGCCTGAAGCGAGAGCAGCGGATCTAGGCCTGCGGTCGCGCAACCGTCACCCCTCCCCGATATGCAATTCGGTCTCTTATCAGGGCCGTCGAGGTTGGCTACACTGACCGAACCTGCAAAAACACCTGACGACAAAAACATCTGACGAAACGGGAGTGAACAGTGGATCTTGGGATCAAAGGCCGCCGCGCCATCGTCTGCGCATCGAGCAAGGGATTGGGCCGCGCCTGCGCGATGGCGCTGGCCAACGAAGGCGTGCACATCACGCTGACCGCGCGCGGCGCCGAGGCGCTGAAAAAGACCGCCGACGAAATACGAAAAAGCCATCCCGGCGTGACAGTGACGGAAATTGTCGGCGACATCACGACGCCGGCAGGCCGCGAGGCCGTGCTAAAAGCCTGTCCCGATCCGGACATTCTGGTCAACAATGCCGGCGGCCCGCCGCCCGGGGATTTCCGCAACTGGACCCGCGACGACTGGATCAAGGCGATCGACGCCAACATGCTGACGCCGATCGAGCTGATCAAGGCGACGGTCGACGGCATGATGGCGCGAAAATTCGGCCGCATCGTCAACATCACATCCGCCGCGGTGAAGGCGCCGATCGAGAT
>JBATYU010000239.1:0-8431 GCA_049674245.1 Bradyrhizobium sp.
GGTCAATGCGGCGGTCGCCGCCGCGCGCCATGGGTTTTTGGCCTGGAGCGCAACGCCGGCAGGGCTGCGGGCCGCCAGCCTCGAGAAAGCCGCGGACCTCCTGGAAGAGCGCAAAGCGCATTTCATCGCGTTCCTGCAACGCGAGGGCGGCAAGACCCTCGACGATGCGCTCTCCGAGGTGCGCGAGGCCGCCGATTTCTGCCGCTATTACGCCGCCCAGGGCCGCAAGCTGTTTGGCGAAGGCGAAGCGATGCCGGGACCGACCGGCGAGAGCAATGTGCTGCGCTTGCGCGGGCGCGGTGTGTTTGCCGCGATCTCGCCGTGGAATTTTCCGCTGGCGATCTTCTTGGGCCAGGTGACGGCGGCGCTGATGGCGGGCAACAGCGTCGTCGCAAAACCTGCCGAACAGACGCCCTTGATCGCCGCGGAAGCCATCCGCCTGCTGCATGAGGCCGGCATTCCGGTGGCGGCGCTGCATCTCCTTCAGGGCGACGGGGCGATCGGCGCGGCGCTGACGGCGCACGCCGATATCGCCGGCGTCGTCTTCACCGGTTCGACCGAAGTCGCGCGCTCGATCAACCGCACGCTTGCCGCCAAGGATGGCTCGATCGTGCCGCTGATTGCGGAGACCGGCGGCATCAATGCGATGATCGCGGACGCCACCGCGCTACCGGAACAGGTCGCCGACGACGTCGTGACGTCGGCCTTTCGCTCGGCCGGCCAGCGCTGCTCGGCGCTGCGGCTATTGTTCGTGCAGGACGACGTCGCCGACCGCATGATCGAGATGATCGCGGGCGCGGCGCGTGAACTGAAGGTCGGCGACCCCACCGATCCCGCAACCCATATCGGGCCGGTGATCGACAGCGAGGCGAAAGAGCGGCTGGAAGCGCACATCGCGCGCATGAAGAAGCAGGCCCGCGTCCATCTCGTCGGCATTGCCCCCGAAGGCAACTACGTGGCGCCGCACATCTTCGAACTGGCCGATGCGAGCGAACTGACGGAAGAGGTGTTCGGACCGATCCTGCATGTGGTGCGCTATCCCGCCGACCGGCTCGATCGCGTGCTGCAATCAATCGAGGCTACCGGTTACGGGCTGACGCTTGGCATCCATTCGCGGATCGACGATAGCGTCGAGGCGATCATCGATGCCGTCCAGGTCGGCAATATCTACGTCAACCGCAACATGATCGGCGCCGTGGTCGGCGTGCAGCCGTTCGGCGGCCATGGCCTGTCGGGCACCGGGCCCAAGGCCGGCGGTCCGCATTACCTCGCGCGATTTGCGACCGAACAGACGGTGACGATCAATACGGCGGCCGCCGGCGGCAACGCCGCGCTGATGTCGGGTGAGGAGTAGCAGTTGCATCCCGTGCCGAACATCGGTCAAATGGTCCGATCGTTCGTAATAATTCCGGCACACGGGAACAAGACCGGCAAACGTCACGGGAGCTACGCCAACATGGACAAGGGCATTTTTGAAGGCCTCAAGGTACTGGATTGCGCGAGCTTCATCGCAGCGCCCGCGGCGGCGACCGTGCTATCGGATTTCGGCGCCGACGTGATCAAGATCGAGCCGCCCGGAACCGGCGATCCCTACCGCAACCTGCCGAACCTGCCGGGCTACCCCGTGAGTGAGCACAATTTCGCCTGGCTGCTGGAGTCCCGCAACAAGAGGAGCCTTGCGCTCGACCTCTCAAAGCCTGAGGGACAGGCGGTGCTGCATCGCCTCGCCGCCGATGCCGACGTCTTCATCACCAACTTCCCGCCGGCGGTGCGCGAGAAGCTCGGCATTACCTACGATCACCTCGCGCCGGGCAACGACCGGCTGATCTATGCGTCCTTCACCGGTTACGGCGAAAAGGGCGAGGAAGCCAATAAGCCCGGTTTCGACAGCAATGCCTATTGGGCGCGCTCGAGCCTGATGGATCTGGTGCGCGCCGACACCAATACCACGCCGGCGCGTTCGGTCGCCGGCATGGGCGACCACCCCTGCGCCATGGCGTTCTACGGTGCCATCGTCACCGCGCTCTACAAGCGCGAGCGCACCGGCAAGGGCTCGCATGTCTCTTCGAACCTGATGGCCAACGGCGTCTGGGCTTCAGGCGTGCTCGCGCAAGCCAAGCTTTGCGGTGCGAAATTCGGCGAGCGGCGTCCGCGCGAGCGCGCGTTGAACGCGGTGACCAATCACTATAAATGCAAGGACGGGCGCTGGATCATCCTGTCGCTGCTCAACGAGGAGCGGCAGTGGCCGGTCCTTGCCCGCTGCATCGGGCGGGAAGATCTGATCGATGATCCCCGTTTCGTCACCAAGCCCGACCGGCACGCGCGCTCGATCGAGCTGATCAAGATTTTCGACCAGGTTTTCGTCACCAAGGACCTCACCGAGTGGCGCAGGATCCTCGACGGCAACGGGCTGGTGTTCGGCGTGGTCGGCATCCTCGACGATATCCCGCATGACAAGCAGATGCTGGATAACGAGGTGCTGGTGCCGTTCGAGAACGACACGATGTTGACGATCAACAGCCCAATCTGGGTCGACGGCGCCAGGAAGGTCCGGCCGCGCCGTCCACCCGGCATCGGCGAGCACAGCGACGAGATCTTGCGCAAGGCCGGCTACGACGAGGCCTCGATCCAACAATTGCGCGCATCCGGCGCGGTGGCGTGAAAGAAAGAGCGATGCCTACCTACCGGCTGCATTATTTTCCCGAATCGGGCAACAGCTACAAGCTTGCGCTGATGCTGATCCTGTGCGGCGAGAGCTTTGAGCCGATCTGGACCGATTTTGGCGGCGGGGTGACGCGGACGCTCGCGTGGCGCAAAGCCGTCAACGAGATGGGCGAGATTCCGGTACTGGAAGAAGATGGCGTGCGTTTCACCCAGACCGCGCCGATCTTGCTGAAGCTCGCCGAACGATATGGCCGGTTCGGCGGCGAAACTCTGGAGGAGAAATTCGAGCTGCTACGCTGGTTGTTCTGGGACAATCACAAGCTGACCGGCTACATGGCGACGTATCGATACCAACGGGCGTTCACGCCATCTCCCGACCCGCATGTGCTGAAATATTTTCGCAAGCGCCTCGACGACTTTCTTTCCATCCTCGAGCAGCACCTGGAGCGGCAAGCATTCGCGATCGGCGATCAGCCGAGCATCGCCGACATTTCAATGATGGCTTATCTGCACTATCCGGCCGACGAAACCGGATACGACTTTGCAACCAGCCATCCGGCGGTGAGCGCCTGGCTTGGCCGCATGGCAAAGTTGCCCGGCTGGCAGTCAGCCTACGACCTCTTGCCCGGCACGCGTCTCAAACACTATGCCCGGGAGGCGCCCCGCATTTAGCGTTTGAGCCAGAGCCAGACGATCGCAAAAACGACGACGCCGGCAATGATGGCGAACACGATCGTCCAGGCGCTGACGCGGATGTCGCCTGTGATCTGACGTTCGGCCTCGTTCTGAGCAATCTCGCGATTGCGCGCCTTCTCGGCTTCGTCCATCCGTCGCCCCTGCTTTCTAGCTTCCGGCCGTCGGTGCGGGGCGCAGCTTAGCATCAAAAGATGTCGGCTGCTCAACGGCGCTTTCGCCGCCACCGAGGCCGGCGAGCCGGCTCAGGCAAAATGCCGCCAGCGCCGCGCACAAGGCAGCCACAGCCGCCGCCAGGAACACGGCCCCCGCGCTCCATTTCATGGTCAGCAGCACGCCGCCGACCAGCGGGCCGATGATCGAGCCGACCCGGCCGATCCCGAGCGCCCAGCCGACACCGGTCGCCCTGATCGAGGTCGGATAGAACGTCGCGGCCAGCGCGTTGGCGGCGATCTGGCCGCCGACCATGCAAAAGCCGGCCGCAAAGATTGCCATGGTGATGAAAACGACGGAATGGCCGAGCTGGCCGATCGCGCCGACGGCGAACACGGCCATGAAATACACCAGCGCCAGCGCCCGAAACGAGAAGCGGTCGATGATGCTGCCGAGTGCCAACGCTCCGACCACGCCACCAACCTGCAAGCTCGATCCGATCGCCGCCGCCGCCGATACCGAGGCGCCAAGGTCGTTAAGCACGGTGGGCAGCCAGTTGGTCAGGAAATAAAGATCGAGCAGGCTCATGAAGAACACCACCCACAGCAGCAATGTGACCAGCGTTCGCCCCGCCCTAAAGAGATGCAGCACCGGAATTCCCGTCAAGCCGGGTTCATGCACCACGAACCGCGTCGCCGGAGGGAATGTCGCCTTTGGGCTGATCAAGCCGAGCAACTCGGCGACACGTACATTTGCTTCCCCGGTCAGCGCGAGGAACCGCACCGATTCCGGCAGCCGCAGCGCCAGGATAGGCACCAGCGCCAGCGGGGCGAGGCCGCCGACGACAAACACCGAGCGCCAGCCGAATGGCGCGATCAATGCGGCCGCGAGCAGGCCGCCCAGCGCTGCGCCTGCCGAGAATCCGCAGAACATGACCATCACCATAGTGGCGCGGCGGCGGCGCGGACTGAACTCGGACGTCATCGCAATGGTGTTGGGCATCGCGCCGCCGAGACCGAGTCCGGTCAGGAAGCGGATCGCGAGCAGCGTATTGACGTCCTGGACGAACGCGGTGGCGAGCGTGCCGAGGCCGAAGGCGAGCGTGGAGAAAATGATGATCTTCTTGCGCCCGATGCGGTCGGCGAGCGGCCCGAGCAAGAGCGCGCCGATCATCAATCCGAATAGCCCTGCCGAGAACACCGGCCCGAGCGCGCCCTTGGTCAGGCCCCATTCCTTGGCGAGCGAGGGTGCGACAAAGCCGATCGAGGTGGTATCAAAGCCATCGAGAAACAGCACGGCCGCGCAGGTCAAGATCAGCTTGATTTGAAAGGCGCCGACCGGCTGCCGATCGATGAAATCGGCGACGTCGATCGCCGTCGCGCCCTCGGCCTGTGAAATCGCCATTGCGTCCCTCCCCTAAACGTTATCGTCATTGCGAGCGTAGCGAAGCAATCCAGAATCATATCCGAAATCTGGATTGCTTCGCTACGCTCGCAATGACTTCTCGGCGCGATTCTCCGCCTTTTCAACTGCGCAAGGCATCCTTCGAATAGCCGGCGATCTGCTTATAGCTTTCGGACAGTGCGACGAGCTCGTCGCGGCTGATGATTTCGTCGATCGAATTGAACGGCCGGTCGTGCGTGCGCTCGAACACCTCGCGCAGGATCGCATCCGGCGGATTGCTGCGGTTCGCGAGCACGACGCGCGTGGTCGCCTCGAGCCGCTGCCGCTCGTAGGCCGCAAGTGCCGCGACCGGATCGGCATTTTGCAGGAGCGCCGTCGTCAACGCCCGCGCGTCGAGGATCGCCTGCCCCGCGCCATTGGAGCCGCGCGGCACCATCGGGTGCGCGGCGTCACCGAGCAGCGTGATCCGGCCAAAGCTCCAGCGCGGCAACGGATCCTGATCGACCATCGGAAATTCCAGCACGCCGTCGGCGGCGCCGATAAACGCGGGAACGTCGAGCCAGTCGAAATGCCAGTCCGCGAACGGCCCGACGAAGTCGGCAAGCGAGCCTTCGCGGTTCCAGTCGCGCTTGCGATAGTTCGGCGTCTCGATCTCGGCGACCCAGTTGATGAGCTGCAATCCGTCGCTGCCTGCGGCGCGGATCGGATAGATCACCATCTTGCCATGCGACAGCCATCCCGCCCGCACCATGCTGGCGCCCGACAGCATCGGTTTCCACCGCGTCACGCCGCGCCACATGTTGACGCCGGAATAGCGCGGCTCGCCTTCGTCCGGATAAAACTGCTTGCGGATCGCCGAACTGATGCCGTCGCAGGCGATTGCGACACGGCCGCGCACGGTAGCGCGCGCCGAGCCGCCCGGGCCGTCGGAAAACGTCACGCCAACCCCGCTATCGTCCTGCTCGACACCGAGGCAGTGATGATGGGTGATGATCCGCTCATGCCCTGCGCGCGCGCGGAAAGCATCGAGCAGAACCATCTGCAGATCGCCGCGATGGATCGAGAATTGCGGCTGGTCGTAGCCGGCCGCGCGCCCCAGCGGCTCCTGATAAATCAGCTGGCCGAAGCGATTGAAGAAGGTCGCATCCGTGGTTTCGATCGCGACCCGCGCCAGCGCCGGCTCGAGCCCGAGCGCGGCAAGCTCCTTGCTGGCATGCGGTAAGAGATTGATGCCGACACCGACCGCCTTGATCTCCGGCGCGGACTCGAAGACACGGCACGGAATCTTGGCCTCGTGCAGCGCCAGGGCGAGCGTCAATCCGCCGATGCCGCCGCCGACGATGATGATATCGTCCATGTTTCCGTCCCGGGACCTTTTGGGGGCGATGAAACATGATCAGTGAGCTTGCTGTCAATCTAGCCGTTCCCCGGATGCTGCGCAGCGCCATCAGCGCGTTTACGCGCGTCTTCGACGCGCTATGGCTTGCGGCGTGGTGCGCTGCTGATCCGGGGTCCATCGCGCTAGGCTGGGTCCCGGCTCTGCGGTGCATCGCTAAAGACGCGCTGCACCGCGTCCGGGACACGAGATATCGCTAGCGGCTTTTGACAAAACACATCCCCATGCGCGTCGCCGGGCTTGCAACCTCGCACGCAAGGCCCTCGGCGCAGGTCCAGGAACGGAAGCTCTTGTCATTTTCGGAAGCGTTGGCGTGCTGCTGATAGCAGTGCGCGCCCCAGCCGTCCTCATATTCGGTGCCGGTAAGCTCGGCGCTGCCGCGCAGTTGCGGACGGCTGGAGAAGCCGCGCGAATAGTCCGGATGTTTTCCGTCCCGTAACGAGCCAAGGATATCGCGGCGCCGGACCTGATCGCCGAAGAAATGTGGCGACGCCGGCACTACCGTCGAGTTGGAAGGCTTTGCCGCCATCCAGTCGACGCCGGGAAAATGGAAGCCGCCGATGCCGCGGGTCTGGTGGCAACCCGAACAGGTGATGTCGTTCAGACGCCGTTCGAAGCCTGCGACGGAGTGGATATTCTGCAAAGCCGTGCCATCCCCGGCTGCCTTCTTCAATGCCGCGACGACATCGCCCTCGCTGAACACCGGATGAGCGCTCTCGCCGTGCAGCAGACCGAAGGCTGGCTGCAACTCCGATGGCGCAAAGCCGACCGGGGTCGCGGCGACCGCGCCCTTGGCCAGGAATTTTTCCGGGATCAGGACCGTGCCGCGATCGAGTTCGCGAAAATTTTTGGGCTCGAGCAGCCACGCCTTGAAGTCGGCCTTAAGGTTTTCGTCGGCAAGAAGCCGCTCGCGATCGATCTGGTTCTCCAGCGGCGCTTCCTCGAAACTTGCGGATTGCGCGTTGTAGTCGAACACCTTCAAGAGATAGTCGGTGCGAAAATCCCGCACCGCCGATTTCGGCGCGTGCGCGATCTGCAGATTGGTTTCGATGCGGTCGATATTTTCGGGCGCGACCAGATCGAGCGGACCATCCTTCGCCGTCAATCTATCCGCCAGCTCCGCACCGGTGAGCGAGAGGTCGCCGGCGGCGAGCCAGCGGCGCGCGATCGTGGCGCAGGTGATCGTCTCGCCGACGGTATCGGCCGCGGAAACGCCTTTAGCCTTCAGCACGACGTTGAGCGTCATCGGTAGCCGCGGCGATGCCGCATCGGTGGTCTCGGGCACGGCCGTGCGGGTCAGCCGGTAGAGCAGCCTGATCTCGCCGCAATGCCCTTCGTCGAGATAGGCGCGATCCATGCGGTTGACGATGCCGGAAAGGACGAAGCGCGTATCCGGCGAATAGAGCAACGCGCGGTCGAACAATTGGAAGTCAAACGAGGTTCCGACGCCGATAGTCTCGTTCGGCAGACCCGCCTTGTGGCTTGCGATGTACCGCTCGAATTCGCCGTCGAGCGCCTTGCGGACGGGAGCCATCGACGGCAGCGCGAACAATTGCGCGTTGGTCAGCGGCAGGTTTGCAGATCGCGCCGGCTCAAGCATGCGGCCGAGACCGAACCGGCCATGGTCAAGCTCGCGCAACGCCAGAGGATCGATGATCGCCGCGCCGCGCTCCAGCGCTGCGTTTTGCGCCGCGCGCGCGGGCAAAGCGCAGCAAAGCAGAACCAACGTCGTTCCAAGAAGTCGCAATGCGGGGCTCATGCCCCACTAACACCGCGCCAACACGCCTATTTCAAGCAGAAAGGCGCTTCACATCGCGGTGAAGCGCCTTGCTATTGTCGTTTTGGACTAGCGCTGCTTATCAGGCCCTTGCTGGTCACGACCACCCAGCGGCCGTCCTGGCGGCGGATCGCGTCGATCCGGCCGAGGCCGGGAACGGAGTCGCCGGCATAGACTTCGTAGGATCCACGCCGATTTTCGATCAAGGCGCCGCCGTAACCGACATCAGTCAGGACCCAGCCTTCGACCGCCGGCAGCTTGCCGACTTCGACCTTGGGTGCGGCCGCAGCCGACGCGGGCGCCGCCGCCTGCGGAGCAGCGAGCGAGCTGGTGACGTCCTTGGG
>JBATYU010000240.1:0-2899 GCA_049674245.1 Bradyrhizobium sp.
TCCAAACGCCGCGTTCACGCTCGTCAGGACCGCTAACGAAGCCGGAGAAGACTATCGTTTGGGCACGTTCGAATTGCAGGAAAATCCGCACGAATAGGATTAGCTTTCGACAAGAGGCGCATGGCGGTCGCGTAAATCTCGCCACTCGGAGACGCGCTGGCGCGGAGCCAGAAGTTCACTGACACGATGCTGATCGCCAAAAGCGGGGTCACCCAACGGAGGAGGAAACATGAGGAGCCTTTATCGTGGCAGTTCTACTCGCCGGTACCCTCGCGACCATCGGCGTGGCCAATGCCGCCCACGGATGCGGCCCTGGTTGCCATAGTGCACGGCACGGCGGATGCGTCGTCGATGGCTGGGGTACCGGCGCGCCCGCATGGAACGAGTGCCCTGCCGGAGCTCGGCGCCGCTTTGCTCGAGGAGAGCGCATGCCCCCGAACTGGCGGCCGACGGCCGCATGAATGCACGCAACAGCGGCCGGCCATGGCGCTGTCGATCGCCGTTCTTTGCGACGCCCGAACCTATCAGCGTTTCGCTTCGGCAGTGGTCGCCAGCGGCTTCGCTATGTTAGGAAAGACCAGTGACTGATCCTCAATTTCCTGGTTTGGAAGCATATTTGCGGCCGCTGCTGTGTGGAGTTCCAGCAACGAGGGCATAGCAGCAGTTCCGGCGGACAGCTTGGTCGAAGGATGCCACATTATGGCAGTCGCGGCGGCGATCAGAGCGACAACCGCGAAAGCAGGAATCATCAGACGCTTCATGGAAGCCTCCTGTTCAGTTGTGGCTTAACTAGCTCGAACCGCTAACGCAAAAATGTGAGCTGTCTCACGTCTCACGCTCACTTGATGCTGAGACTCCACGAAATCGGGAGAACGAATTTGTGGCAAAAGTGATGGTCAACCACCTGCTGGGTTCCTTTTGGATTGACTTGTCGGAGAGTGTCCGCCCTCCCGCTGATTTCGCGCCCTGCTTCGCCGCCCGTCTCGCCAGTAGCCGGAACGTGTTCGCCATTTCCGGATCGGGATTCTGCTTCGCGCGCTCGTGCAGGCGCTCGGCCATTTCTGTGTGCTGATCGCTGGTGAACCGCATCGTCTTCCAACGCCAGCTGGAGAGCAGCGGGGTGAAAGAATTTGCTAGTCTCGGTATGGTCGTGGTCGCGGCCCTATTATTCCTGTCGTTCTTAACGACCCTAAGACCGAGCGCGATCGTCGCGGTACAGGGTGACAAGGTGATAGATGTCGCGCAATGAGGCACAGATTGGCGGATTCGGAAGACTCCTCACGAGCAGGGACCCCACCCAAAATGCCAGGACTGATTGGGCAACTGAGATAAGCACGCACTACGCGCGTTGACCAAACGCCGAAACAGTACGATTTCCCTTATCAGATAGAAGCAGTCTCCGTTGGAGGCCGGCCCGCTCACCCCAATCCGTGACGATCAGCCCATGCTCCCTGGCGAGCAGCAGCGCGCCATTGGATGGCCATCCAGGTAGTAAGGCCAAATCATCGTGCGGCCAGCGCGGTTCGGTCCGTCCACTACAGCTTCGTTCGGAACGTCAACCAACTCGCCATCAATGCGCACGCGATAGCGACCGTCCTTGCTTCCCAATCGACATCGTCAACGCGCTTCGCATCACCGCCATCGCAACACGGCCCCTTGCCGCTGTGTAATCGCGACACGTCAACGTTCGTCCCAGTCAGGCTGTGATCCCCAGCTACGTCACTCCGGGTGCTGTATGGATCTATCGCGACGACTCCGTTCCGGGTGATCTGCGGACCGACCGCGACGACCCTCCTGCCTACGATGATCCATCCAAGTTTGGCGCGGCTGATTGAAAACCATAGAAGTTTGTCAGTTGTTGAATGACCGGTTCTGGCGCGAAGCGGTCATTCGTTGACCGCTGCTTGAATCGGTACAAATTCGAGCCTTGCGCGAGAAGTGTTCTACCTTCACTTTGCTACCGAAACGGCGAGCTGCTGCCCTGGAATTGGAAGCCGGATCGCGCCGTGCTGGCGGCATGAAGGATTCGATCGTCCGCATCTACGTCACGCTGCTCGATGTCGATCCTGCGATCTGGCGCAGGATCGAGGTGCCGGCCAGCTTCACCCTGGAGCTTCGCCTCACACCGCCGCTACCTCACCGATACATTTCCTCTTCTCAGTGACGGTATCCCCAAGCTACGGTTCGGAGAATTTGTGCGGAGGTGTGAGAGCATGGGGAAGCTCATCTTTGGAATGATGCAGTCTCTCGACGGCTATGTCGCCGGCGTCGTGGGCGGGCCGGAATTGCCGCCGCCAGGCGTCGCGCTTCATCGCTATTTCAACGATCACGTCCGCGGCCTGGCCGGCAGTTTGTACGGTCGTCGCATGTACGAGGTGATGCAATACTGGGACGAGGATCGGCCGGAGTGGGGTGCGGTCGAACACGACTTCGCCGCGGCTTGGCGGGCGCAGCCGAAATGGGTCGCCTCTCGCTCGCTGAAGTCGGTCGGCGCCAACGCCACGCTTGTCAGTGACGAAGTCGAAGCGTTCGTGCGCAGGCTGAAGTTAGATGTCGAAGGCGACATCGACGTCGCAGGGCCCGAGCTGGCGGGGAGCCTTAGCGACCTCGGTCTTATCGACGAGTATCACCTCTACTTCCGTCCGTTCGTGCTTGGCCGCGGCAAGCCGTACTTCGCCGGCGCTCGACCGCCGCTCCGCCTTGTCGCCACCGATCCCGTTGGCGAAGACGCTGTCAGGCTGACGTTCGCCCCTGCTTGATCGCACCATTTCGCAGACGGTCGCGGCCCTCACCGGATGCTTACGGGACGTCGACGTAGCACGCCGAACAGGCGCCGCGGTGGCGAATTAAGCGAACGATCGGTTATGGCGCAAAACGGTCGTTCATACGCAAACAGCAT
>JBATYU010000241.1:0-9013 GCA_049674245.1 Bradyrhizobium sp.
TGTCGTTGTAAACCTCGACCAGGTCTCCCGCCTTGAGCTTGAGATCGTCCATGTCCTTCGGATTCATCTGGATGTACGGATAGGGCACCCGATCCACGACGAACTCGTTGTCCTGGTCGAGATAGGCGTTCTGCCAACTGATGTTGGCGCGGCCGTTGTTAATAAGGAAGGCGAACTTCTTGCTTTCGGCTTCCTTGCCGGGCGCCTGCAGCCCGCGCCATTGCGTCTCCATGAATGTCGCTTTGCCGTCCTTGGAATTGAACTTGCCGTCGGCAAACAGCCGCTTGGTGCCAACAATCTTGCCATCCGTGAACGCGGTCGCGGGCTCCTGGAAACCATTGGTGCCCATCGCCCGCAGCCGCTCATAGGTGACAAACTCGCCACCCTTTTCGTGGCCATGGTAGCCGTCCATGAAGGCGTCTTCCTCGGTCTTCCAGTCGAAGCCCTTGAACTTGTCGGCGACCTGACCCTTGCCCTGCTCGCGGAGCACGCGCTCCATGTTATTGGCAATGCGCGCCGCGATCAGGCTGTCGGGCATCGCTTGCCCCGGCGGGTCCATGTACTTCTCGGTCAAGCGCATGCGGCGTTCGCCGTTCATGGAGGTGAGATTGGCTTCGCCCGAGGTCGCTGCGGGAAGCCAGACATGGCACGCCTCGCCGATCTTGGTCGGAACGATATCCACGTCGACCGCAAACAGTCCGCCCTTCTTGATCGCGCCGACGATAGCGTTCACTATCGCGGTACGGTCGCCGTAGGGCACCGACATCATGGCATCCTTCACCATATCGGTACGCTTCTTGTAGGCCTGCTTGAACTTGAAGGCGTTGAGCGTCGTCTTGTAGTGATCGCATGCCCAGATGTGATGCACGCCGCCCTTGCCCTCGATCAAGAGCTTGTCGACATAGGCCGCGGGCCGACCGACATGTGCGTCTGAAGGACGCGAGTAGCCTTCCTGATGTCCACCCATGCGAACGCAACCGCCGCCGGGACGTCCGATATTGCCGGTCGCAAGAGCCACGTTCACGAGAGCGCCGTTGGTTCGATAGTTGTCGTTGCCCCAGATCAGGCCCTTTTCATAGGCGAACATGGTGCGCCGTCGCGCATTGCCCGCCTTGGGCTGTGCGATCCATTCGGCTGACTTCCGAATCTGGTCCACCGTAAGGCCGGTGAGCTTTGCGGCGTCCTCGAGGCTGACCTTATTGGCTGCGAGCGCCTTGTCGAGATTTTTGGTCGACGCGTCGATAAACGCCTTGTCGGTCCAGCCCTTGCCCACGATGTAAGTCAGCCAGGCGTTGAACAGCGCGAGATCGGTGCCGGAATTGATGGCAAGGTGCATCACATTTTCTTTGCCGGCCTCGACTTCGCAGGCGTTGACGGTCACCGTTCGGCGCGGATCGACAACGATGATCTTGCCGCGCTCGACCGGCTCCGATCCGAACTCGGCCTTCTTCTTGTCGACCGAAGTCCCACGCAGGTTCGGGACCCAGTGATTGAGGAAATAGTTGGTTTGCGTTTCGAGCGCGTTGGTGCCGACCGCCACGATGGTGTCGGCAAGCTCGGCATCCTCATAACAATTGTTCAGTTCACCGACGCCCATGTCCCGCGTGGCATGTACTTCGGAATTGTAAGCGGGACGGTTGTGGATGCGGATGTTCTTGACCTTCATCGCCCCGAAATAGAGCTTGCCGGTACCCCAGGTGTTTTCGTAGCCGCCCCCCGCGCCACCATGGTCGAAGGCCGAGACGAATAGTCCGTCTTCGCCCATGTCGTTGATGACTGCGACGGTTACGCGCGCGACAAGATCGAGCGCATCGTCCCAGCCGGTTGGCTGCATTTGGCCGTAACGCCACACCATCGGGTCGGTCAGCCGTTGCAGCTGCGTGTTGCGCTGCTGCGAATAGCTCATCTCGGCCATGCGCGCGCCGCGCACCGAGCCGAGCCCGGAATTCACCGCGCAGTCCTTGTCGGGCTTGATGACGATATGGACGTCGCTGCCGTTCTGACGCACGATGTTGTACATCGACGGCGCATACCATGCACCCGTCTCGGCCGGTTGCTGCTTACCGAGGTCGACGCCGAACTTGTTCTGATCCGGAGCGGTGCCGCCCTGCTTATTGGTGGGCCACGTATAAGCCTTGTAGCCGCAACCGACGATGCAGTAGTGGCAGGTGACGTTGAATTCTTTGGCATCCGCCGGGATGATCGGCAGCCGATCGATCTGACGCTTGTAAGCCATGATCTTTTCTCCTCACAGCACGTTGGACAGGCGGCCATACAGAAGCTCATCCACGCCTTCGGCATAGATGTCGCCCTTGTCGTCGACGCGCAGCGCGTATTGCGGAAGATTTTGGGTAGCCTGTCCCCAAATCTGCTGACCTCCGGACTCGCAGTCGAACCGCGAATAGTGCCCGGGGCAATTCATGGTTTTGTCCGCGGCGTTGTAGTTGAGCGGAAAACCCTTGTGCGGACAGGTGGTCGAGAAGCCGACGATATCGCCATCAGCGCCGACCCCGCCCGGCACTTTTTTGCCAAGCTTGAGCAACACGCCCGGTGCGTCAGCGTCGGGATAGGAGACATTGACCGGCTGATTGACCTTCAAATCGCTCACATTGCCGAGCCGGTTTGACGGGTAATCTACGCGCGCCGCCGCCGGCGCGGCTTTCGATTGTGCTGGTACCATGGTCGCGACCGCTGCTCCTGCAGCGGCAAAGCCCGCACCGCCCAAAAATCGTCGGCGGCCAGCATCGACCATCTTATCGCAATGGCTCATGGTTGAGTGCTCCCTGGACACACCGGTACGCCTACCGGCGAATTTTTCCTCAAGGATTGGGCCGGTACGCCTACCGGCCAAGCATCTCGTTCAAAACTTGCGTCCGGCTCCTAAACCCTGACGATATGTCGAGATATCTCGACATGTTTAATAATGGAAAGTTTCTGGCTTGTCACCTGCGGCTCAGATAAAGCGAACGGAACCTGAAATCTTGGACTCGAACTATGCCAAAAACGACACTCGCGGTCGCAAGCCACGCCGGACCGATCTCGATCGACAATCAGCTTACCGAGGCGCACGCGATTTCTGCGCTTTCCTCCCTCGCGCAGCCGACGCGGCTGGCAATCTTTCGTCTGCTGATCAAGCATGAGCCCGTTGGGATTACCGCGGGCGTGATTGCCGATACGATCGGTGCGCCGCACAATACGCTATCGACCCATTTGGCTATTTTGGTAAGGGCCGGCCTGCTACGCAGCTCACGCGAGGGGCGTACAATCATTTACCGTTCAAATGTGGACGGAATGCGAACGCTGCTATCCTTCCTCGTCAACGACTGCTGCGACGGGCATCCTGAACTGTGCAATTTCTTAGCTGCGGGCTGCGGCTGCGGCCCCGCCAAGGCGCCTTCCGTCAGGAAACCCAAATCCGCTGCACGGCGAGCCAAGCGCTCCCGATAGCCGGATTCAGCAACTCGCATTTTCCGGGACTATCCTCCAAACTCCGAATTCCAGTAGTTCTCAATCTGCCGGACGAGAGGTGGTGGGAGCGGAACATAGTTCAGCGCGTCCGCCTGCGCCTGTCCGTTTTCCAGCGACCATCTGAAGAAGTCCCTGGCGATTTTCGCTCGCGCTAAATCTTTTGGTTGCTTGTACATGATGATGAATGCCGTCGCGGTGATGGGATAAGCGTTCTCGCCGGGAGCGTCGGTCATGATCAAGAAGAAGTCTTTCGTTCCGCTCCAATCTGCGTTCTTGGCGGCCGCCTGGAAAGTCTCCGCGCCGGGCTGAACGAACCGCCCAGCCCTGTTCTGCACCAGTCCGTAAGCCAGCTTGTTCTTCACGGCGTAGGCATACTCGACATAGCTGATCGAGTTCTTCGTCAGCGCGACAAATACCGCAACTCCTTCGTTGCCCTTGCCGCCCGCGCCAGTCGGCCAGTCAATGGTCGTGCCTTCGCCCACCTTTTCCTTCCATTCGGCGCTGATCTTCGAAAGGTAATTTGCCCAGTTGAACGTGGTCCCCGAGCCGTCCGAACGATGGATGACCGAGATCGGGGCAGCAGGCAGATTGACATCCGCATTGAGGGCGCGGATCGCTGGATCATCCCAATTCTTGATTTTGCCAAGAAAGATGTCCGCGAGCACAGCGCCCGAGAAGCGCAGGACGCCCGGTCCGATGCCGTCAATGTTGACGATGGGCACCACGCCGCCGATCACTAGCGGGAACTGGCCCAAGCCACGCTTTTCCAGTTCTTCCGGCCGCAACGGCATGTCCGAAGCGCCGAAGTCGACGGTTGCCGACTTGATCTGACTGATGCCCGCTCCGGAGCCGTTCGATCGATAGCTGATCTTGTCGCCGGTTTTGGCTTCATATTCCGCGGCCCATTTCTCGAGAATGGGGAATACGAAGGTTGAACCGGCGCCGGTTGTCTCGGCCGCTTGGGCCACGGCGGCCGACAATGACAGCGACGCCAGAACGATACCCATTATGCGCTTGAACATTGGCTCCCCCATAGTTATATGTCGGTTTGTCTCGACATATCTTAGTCAAGTGACCAAAGCATGACAATGATTTTTGGCTCGCAGGCCCCGCTGTCATCGCCGCGTCGCCAGATTTGTCGATGAATATCGACACGATTTATCTGAGAAGGTCATGGATCAGACAAGCCTCACCGAGACTGCAATCGAGGGATTTGGCTCCCTGGCGCAGGCTACCCGGCTACAAGCCTTGCGACATCTCTTGTCGATCTATCCGGAGAGCCTGCTCGCGGGCGAAATCGCGCGACTTTGCCAGGTTCCGCACAACACGATGTCGAACCATCTGTCTATACTCGCGCGCGCCGGCCTGATCGTTGCGGAGAAGGACGGCCGGACGGTCAATTATCGAGCCGACGTTACCGGCTTTCGTGCGTTGATCGATTTTCTTGCTCACGATTGCTGTGGTGGTAGACGCGAACTCTGCGGCCTTCTCCCGATGTCGGCAATCTCGCCGACCCCAGAGCCCTCGCCTGATAAGGTTGCGCCAGCTTTCAACGTCCTGTTCTTGTGCACCCACAATTCTGCGCGTTCGATCATTGCCGAAGCGCTCCTTGAGAAGCTCGGGCGCGGACGATTTCACGCCTACTCCGCCGGATCTGATCCTGCCGAGGCTCCGCTTCCCGAAGTTCTCGACCGTCTCAAGCACCTAGGGCACGATGTCGCCCATCTGCGTTGCAAGTCGTGGAACGAGTTCACGGGCCCCGATGCGCCGCGCATGGATTTCGTCATCGCACTTTGCGACACGCCGCAGGGACAGTTTTGTCCGGACCTGGGGACAAAATTCGTGACTGGCGCGTGGCCGCTCCCTGACCCGGCTCAGTTTACCGGGTCGGCTTCTGAACGGACGACATTGCTGAACGAGCTGTATGCAATGATACGGCGACGAATTGAAATCTTTATCAGCCTTCCATTCGCGTCGCTCGACCGCATGGCGCTGAGGGCACGTCTGGACGAGATCGGCGATACCAATCGCGTCTCACCGTAACGGGATCGCTTGCATGAACGTCGGTATCAACGGAATGGGTCGGATCGGCCGTTTGGCTCTGCGATCCGCCCTCGGCGGCATCTATCGTCCGGACAGCGATCCGAGACGCGAAAACCGGCTGGAGGTCGCGCACATCAACGAACTTAAGGGCGGCATCGCAGCGACGGCGCATCTGTTGGAGTTCGATAGCATCCACGGGCGCTGGCGCGAACCGATCGGCGTCGACGGCGACGGCACCTTCACAATAGGCGGGCGTCGTGTCGGCTTTAGCGAAGCTGCCGCGCCCGGCGACGTGCCTTGGGGCGATCTCGGATGCGACGTCGTGCTTGAATGCACTGGGAAGTTTCTCGAACCCGACCAGCTTGAGGGATATTTCGATCGCGGCGTAAAGCGCGTCATCGTAGCGGCGCCGGTCAAGGATGCGGCCGCGTTTAACATCGTCGTCGGAGTAAACGACCACCAATATGACCCAGCTCGACACCGGCTACTTACCGCCGCTTCATGTACGACGAACTGCTTGGCGCCAGTCGTCAAGGTGATCCACGAAGCTTTAGGAATTCGTCATGGCCAGATCACGACGATCCACGATCCCACAAACACAAACGTTGTGGTCGATGCGCCCCACAAGGATTTACGACGTGCACGGTCGGCAATGCTCTCGCTGCAGCCGACCACCACCGGTAGCGCCACGGCTATTGCTCTGATTTATCCGGAACTAAAGGGCAAGCTCAACGGACACGCCGTGCGCGCGCCCGTACTCAACGCGAGCTTGACGGATTGCGTGTTTGAATTGGAACGCCCAACCACGGTCGAAGAAGTCAACTCGCTATTCAGGTCTGCATCCGAAAGCGTCTTGGCGGGAATTCTTGGGTTCGAAACGCGGCCACTCGTTTCCGCCGACTACACCAACGACTCCCGTAGCGCGATCGTGGACGCCTTGAGCACGATGGTCACCGACGAAACCCTATTGAAGGTCTATGCTTGGTACGACAACGAGGTGGGTTATGCCTGCCGGATGGTCGACCTTGCGAGCCTCGTTCGGGAGCTTGGGCCATGATCGCGACTGCACGCAATTATCTCATTGTTACAGCGTCCTATTGGGGATTTACGTTGGTCGACGGCGCCCTGCGGATGCTGGTTCTCTTTCACTTTTTTCGGCTTGGCTACACGCCATTCACGCTTGCATTTCTTTTCCTACTTTATGAGGCGGCAGGCATCGCGGCAAATCTCGCCGGCGGCTATTTCGCTTCGCGGTTTGGCATTCCGCGCATGCTAGCGATCGGGCAGATATTGCAGATCGCCGGCCTTATCATGCTGTCGGCTCTTAGCCCTGGATGGGGCGCGGCAGCGTCCGTTGCCTGGGTAGTCATTGCTCAGGGCATCGCCGGCGTGGCTAAAGACCTGACCAAGACCGCCTCCAAGTCCGCCATCAAGGCAACATCGGCGGAGGGCAGCGGGCAGCTATTCCGCTGGGTCGCGTGGTTTACCGGTTCCAAGAATGCGATGAAGGGAATCGGCTTCTTCATCGGCGGCCTCCTGCTGGATCTTGTGGGATTTCGGCCCGCACTTTGGCTTATGGCGGCATTGCTCGGCATCATCTTCGTTGCTGGTCTGCTGCTCTTGCCGCGCCAGCTTGGCAAGGCGAAGTCGTCCAAGACGGTGCGCGAACTGTTTGGCAAGTCGAGAGGTGTAAACCTTCTAGCGGCAGCTCGGATATTCATGTTCGGTGCCAGGGACGTTTGGTTTGTCGTCGGCCTGCCGGTTTTCCTGTACGGCTACGGTTGGAAATTCCTACAGGTGGGTGGCTTCCTGGCCGCTTGGACAATCGCCTATGGAGGGGTCCAAGCTGTTGCACCTACGCTCGTCTCACGAAGCTCGGATGGCCTAAGCCGCGAGGTGCCAGCGGCCCGCCTTTGGGCAATGCTGCTTGCCGCGGTTCCGATCACGCTCGCGGTGATCATGAATGTAACGGACGTTGCGCGCCCCGACCTCGTTCTCGTCGTTGGGCTCGCACTCTTCGGGCTGCCTTTTGCCGTCAACTCCTCGCTACACTCCTATCTCATTCTCGCCTATGCCGGATCTGAGAAGGCCGCCGAAGATGTTGGCTTCTACTATGCAGCCAACGCGGCCGGGCGGTTGCTCGGCATCACCCTGTCAGGCGTTCTCTATCAACTGGTGGGCATCACGGGGTGCCTCATCGGTTCGGCGACAATGTTGCTTTTGTGCTGGCTCATCACGTTCCTGCTCCCGATACATGAAACCGTGCCGTCGGCTACCGAGCAGCCGGTTTGATCCGATAGATCGGGCTATTGTCCGACGGAGGGGAAATCTCGTGGATTGGACGACAAGCCTGATCGTGCAGATCATCGCCGGCTTCGCCGGCGCTCATCTCGCTGCAACGGCGTTACATGAGCATCGCTTTGGCTGGATAGGGCACAGCCTTGTTGGCCTGATAGCGGGGGCGTTGAGCGGCTATTTTCTGCAGGCGATCGTGCTCACGGTGGTCAATGGAGGCGGCGGCATGAATGAACCGAGAGTCGCCGAAGCTGCGGTTATCGAAGCATTGACGGGTGCGGTCGTGGGCAGCATCGCCATGGCCGCTGTTGGATTTCTTGTCAACTCGGCAAAAGCTTGATCGTGAGTTGCGCGACCCGCGGCGACTTTTGCAGTGGCGCGCCGGAGATCTTTGCCTTTTCGTTGCCGCATGCTAGTCGAGTAAAGGCGCGCCTTCCCACCGTTCGGGTTAGCATTTTGCTTTGTATCGCTGCACAGCATCGATTATCTGTCGCTCGGCACGCGGCTGCGCGATATCGGGCGTAGCGAGGGTGCAACATCCGGCCGGGAAAAGGCCAGCTAAATGCAAAAGTTCGATTTGCCGCGCCGGCTCGTCGCCGAAGCGCTGGGGACCGCGCTACTGGTCGCAACCGTGGTCGGCTCCGGCATCATGGCCGAAAGCCTGACCAAGGATGTGGCGCTCGAGCTGCTCGGCAACACGCTGCCAACCGGCGCGATCCTGGTGGTGCTGATCGCCATTTTCGGGCCGATCTCCGGCGCGCATTTCAATCCGGCCGTCACCCTGGTTTTCGCCATCAAGCGCGATCTTTCGCCGCGCGACTCGCTCGCCTATGTCGCGGCGCAGATCGCGGGCGGCATTTTGGGCACCATGATGGCGCATGCCATGTTCGCGCTGCCGCTGCTCGAGGCTTCGCTGAAAGCGCGGGCCGGCGGCGCGCAATGGCTTGCCGAAGGCGTCGCGGCGTTTGGCCTGATCGTGACCATTCTTGGCGGCATCCGCTTTGAGCGCGCTGCCGTACCTTGGCTGGTCGGTCTCTACATCACGGCGGCCTACTGGTTCACGTCATCGACCTCGTTTGCCAATCCGGCCGTCGCGATCGCGCGATCGCTGACCAACACGTTTTCCGGAATTCGTCCCGTAGACCTTCCAGGTTTTGTCATCGCCGAGCTTTGCGGCGCACTCGCAGCAATGATGCTGATGAGCTGG
>JBATYU010000242.1:0-2585 GCA_049674245.1 Bradyrhizobium sp.
TCGCCGAGCTCGACGGCCGCTCGCGGCGGGAGGTTGCCGCCCTGCTCGGTGAGCTGGACGAGGCCGAGCGGGCCGCGGTCGTCGATGCCATGGCGGTGATCGAGCAGACGCTCGAACCGCCGGCGCAAAAGCCCGCCGGATTCCTGCTGCGCAGCCATCGCCCCGGCGACATCGGCTGGGTGGTTTCGCGGCACGGCGCGATCTATGCGCGGGAATATGGCTGGGACATCAGCTTCGAGGCGCTGGTCGCCGAGATCACGGCGCAGTTCATCAAATCCTATGACGCTTCGCGCGAGCACTGCTGGATCGCTGAAATCGCCGGCGAACCGGTCGGCTCGATCTTCCTGATCAAGGGGTCCGATCAGGTCGCCAAACTTCGTCTGCTCCTGGTGGAGAAGAAGGCGCGCGGCCTTGGCGTGGGACGCGCCCTGACCGAACAATGCGTCCGATTCGCGCGCGATGCCGGTTACACTTCGATCACGCTGTGGACCCAGAGCATCCTGGTCGCGGCACGCGGCATCTATCAGCGCGCCGGATTCCACCGCGTCGCCGAGGAGAAGCACCATAGTTTCGGCGTCGATCTCGTCGGCGAGACCTGGGAATTGAAGTTGTAGTTCTTCCTTCGTCATTCCGGGATGGTCCCAACGGGTCGCGCGAATGCGCGCCCGATGACAGGCTCCGGACCAGACCCGGAATCTCCAGATTCCGGGTTCGCCGCTTCGCGTCGCCCCGGAATGACGGCCATCATGCCGACGCGCCCTTCGCCTTCGGCCGCCGCAGATGTTCATCCAGCCGCGGCATGATCTCGACGAAGTTGCAGGGCCGCGTGCGGTAGTCGAGTTGGGAGGCCAATAGGCCGTCCCAGCCGTCGCGGCAGGCGCCGGGCGAACCGGGCAGGCAGAAGATGAAGGTCGCGCCCGCAACGCCCGCGGTGGCGCGGCTCTGCACCGTGGAGGCGCCGATCTTGGCATGGCTCAGCATATGGAAGGCGACGGAAAATCCATCCATCCGCTTTTCGAACAGCGGCTCGATCGCCTCCGGCGTCACATCGCGGCCGGTAAAACCGGTGCCGCCGGTGGTGATGACGACATCGACGCCCTTATCGGCGATCCATCGCTTGACGACGGCGCGGATCGCCTCGACGTCGTCGGTGACGATCTCGCGGGCGGCAAGCTTGTGACCGGCGACGGTGAGCCGTTCCGCCAGCGTCGAACCCGACTTGTCATCGCTAAGCGAGCGCGTATCGGAAATCGTCAGCACCGCAATGTTGAGCGGCACGAATTGTTTTGCCTCGTCGATCGCTGACATTACTGCGTATTCGCGCCAAAAGTGTTGCAGGCCTGCACGGTGCCCTGCTGATAGCCGGTCATGAACCACTGCTTGCGCTGCGCGGCCGAGCCATGGGTAAAGGAGTCAGGCACAACGCGTCCGGTGGACTGTCGCTGCAGCGTGTCGTCGCCGATCGCGGATGCCGTCGTCAGCGCAGCATCGATGTCGCCGGCCTCGAGGAAGCCCGGACGCTTCTTCTCCTCGCGATTGACCCAGACGCCGGACAGGCAATCCGCCTGCAACTCGACCTTCACCTGCAGCGCGTTGGATTCGGCCTTGCTGCCGGCCTGCTGCTGCAGCCGCGTCACGCGCGGCAGGATACCGAGCAGGTTTTGCACGTGATGGCCGGCTTCGTGGGCGATGATATAGGCGGCGGTGAATTTGCACGCATTGCCGGAGCAGCCGCGAAAGCGGGTTTCGATCTCGCGGAAGAAGCCGGTGTCGAGGAAGATCGTCCTGTCGGGCGGACAGTAGAACGGCCCCATCGCCGACTGCGCCATGCCGCAGCGCCCGCCATTGGTGGCATTGCGGAACAGCACGATTTTCGGACCCGAATAGGATTGCCCTGAGGCCTTGAATATCTCGCTCCAGCGGTCGTCGATCTCGCCTAAAATGCCGGCGATCATGCTGCCCATCTCGTCGGTCGGCGCGCCGGTTTTTGATTTGCGATCGGTCTGATAGGTCGGCGCCTGTCCGCCGCCGGTGAGGACTTCGGCGCCGCCGATCAGGATGCGCGGGTCGATGCCGAAGGCATAGCCGATGAGGCCGAGCACGATGATGGTGCCGATACCGAGACCGCCGCCACCCATGGGAAGCCCGAGGCCGCCACCGCCCATGCCGCCAGAGTCGTCGCGACGGTCTTCGATGTCGTCGCTGCGGCGGAAATCATCGTAACGCATGGCCGGTTTTCCTCATTCCAACTTGCGGCAGTAGCCTCGCCGATAGCTACAGCATATTCCAGTTCAGTGGCTTCATCCTTCGAGACGCATCGCTTTGCGACGCTCCTCAGGATGAGGTCTAAAACCCTCATGGTGAGGAGCGCGGCAACGCCGCGCGTCTCGAACCATGCGGCCATCGGATACGTGGTCATGATTCCGCTCAACCGGAATACGCCCTAACGCAGCGACCGTGCAGAATTTCCATTGCCCCGATTATTAACCCGCCCGGCAAAAATTGCCTAGCGTGAAAGAATTGCCCAGTTAAGTCGATTTTTACTTTGCCTCGTCAATGTATCGCCAGTCGGTTGTTTAGTCCCG
>JBATYU010000243.1:0-3301 GCA_049674245.1 Bradyrhizobium sp.
ATATCCACGGCACTCCTCGGTCTGGATGGCCTGTTCGGTCTTAGGGGTTGGCAGGTCATGTACATCGCCGAAGCGATCCCGACCGTGGTGATCGGGGTGATGACATTCTTCGTGCTCACGGATCGCCCTGAGCAAGCAAAATTCCTGACCGCGGAAGAACGCAGCTGGCTCGTCACCACGATCGCCGCCGAACGTCGCGCCACCGAAGCGGCGCGCAAATTCACACTGTGGCAGGCTCTTTACAATCCCAAGGTGCTGCTCCTGGCGTTGAATTATCTCGGCATCGGCGCCGCCAGTCTGGGCATGCTGATTTTCATTCCGCAAATGATCAAGTCGCTGGGTGACTACAGCAACATGACGGTCGGCTGGCTCACCATGATTCCCTATACTTGCGGCGCCATCGCCATGGTGGTGTGGGGGCGCATCTCTGATCGCATGAACGAGCGGCGCTGGAATCTGTTCATCGGTTGCGTGTTCGCGACCGTAGGGCTTGTCATCGCCGGCATGACGATGGGGACCTGGTGGGCGCTCGTTGGGATGTCGATAGCCGCGATGGGTTTATACGGCTCAAA
This sequence comes from Bradyrhizobium sp., assembly GCA_049674245.1. Lineage (GTDB taxonomy): Bacteria > Pseudomonadota > Alphaproteobacteria > Rhizobiales > Xanthobacteraceae > Bradyrhizobium. Next base: position 573 of record JBATYU010000243.1, read on the forward strand.
GGGCCCGTTTTGGGCCATGCCACCCATGTTTCTCAGTGGCGCCGGGCTTGCGGCAGGGATTGCCTGGATCAACTCGATCGGAAATCTCGGAGGTTTCTTCGGGCCTTGGTATGTCGGCGTCATGAAAGACCTGACCGGCAGCTACTCGGGTGGACTTTATGGGCTCGCGTTGCTCGGACTGATTGCTGCAATCGTTTGCGCGCTGTTTCTGCACATTCCAAATCGCATGCCATTGGCGGCGGTCGGAGCGCCCGCCGAGTGATCCCGATCTTCCGCTTATCCCCCAAGAGCGGCGCTATAGCGGACATCTCGCCACTTCCGAAAAGTGCCAATAGGAGACCGATCTTCGACAGTCCCATTGAACGCGGAAAAACCGTTCACTGCATCACCTTGACCGCCACACGGACGATCAAAGGGCGTATAATCGATCGGGTACGGATTTGGAGACAGCGTGATTTGTGCTCGGCTCTAGTTCGCTGCGACGCAGCTCCGGCTCCGGGGCAAACCGTAGTAAACTGAATACCGCTCTAAGGGGATCAAGCCGAACACGGTGACGGTGCGATCGGTCGTTGCCACCATAATTCAAATTTGCCAATTCAGGTGAAATCGAACGGTGCTCCGGATGCGGTGGCCGCTTGGGGTTAGCTATTGATTCTTTGCTGGCGCGCCCGGAAGCACGGCTGCCATACCTTCCGGATTGATGTTGAAGGCCAAGAATATCAACGGCTCGTTGCCTGGGTTTCCCCATTGGTGCACGAGAGCGTACGGTTCATAGATCAGGGAACCTGGTCCTCGTGCTTCCGTCTTACCGTCGACCGTATTCGCTCCGGTGCCGGAAATAATATGGTACAGAGCCGCTCCTGACCGATGGTGTGGCGGGTTGGAGGGCATCTGCGCCGGAAATATGACTCGTGTGAGATTGAGATCATAACCGCCCGGCTTCAGGTCGGGGATCGGATTCGCTGTGCGATATAATTCTGTCACGGCGGCAGGTGCCGCCTCAACAGGCCGACCCATGTCCACAGCGGGGACAAGGAAGAAGTGGAGAAAAATTGACGGCCCTCCCCTGCCCGCCGTTAGCGCCGCGGTCTTTCCGCCGGCGATAAACAGCCCCTCGCCGGCGTTGAGCGTTTTAGCCTCGCCATCGAGCGCGACCTCGGTCGATCCGGACATCTGGTAGAGGATGCCGTTGGCCGCCGAGACGCCGCTCTTCGTGTCCGGCTGAAGAGTGATGCTCACCGCTTTGAAATGGAGCGGCACCTCCGTGACGGTCGGCAGTTTGGTTGCGGCGATCACTGTTCGTGTAATTGCCGGTGGAGCGGGGGTGGTTTGTGCGGTCCCGGCGGCAGGAAGCGCCATCGCGCCGAGCAACAGTAGTCCGATTGTCCTGAACTGCATGATTGCCTCCCAGGTTCAGCGAATAATTGGAACACCATACGCTCTGCCAGCGCCTCTTGGAACGGCAAGCCGCTTCGAGCTGTTATTGGACAGAAACCGGGAGCAAAGGCCGAGCGAAGCTGAGTTCGTGGCCGTCGGGGTCAGTCAGATGGAAGAAGCGCTCACCCCATTCGGCGTCGCGGGGCGCGGTAGCCGGTTGGTATCCCGCTGCGAGTGCACGGTCGTAAAGTGCGTCAACATCGGCAACGTAGAAGATTACCCGGCCCCACCAGGACCAGCGCAGCCCGGCAGGCTGGGCGATGAGATTGAGATAGCTCGTCCCTGCTCGAAAGCTGGTGAATGACGACTCATCGCCGCCATGCAGGACCTCAAACCCCAGCGAGCGGTAGAACCGGACAGCTCGCGGCATTTCATGGGTGCCCAGTGTGACTGCGCTGATCCCTTCAATCATGGAAAGAACCCTCCTAATCAATTTTCCTGCGAGCTTGCGAGATGTCCGCAATTGGCACCACTTAGGCGACGTCGTTATTTCGGCGGATGGCCGCTTTGCGTCAAGAGCCGCCTTTCAGGTCGCAAACCAACCTGGATATCAATAGATTGCCCGCATGAAGAAGATCGGTTTTCTCTCGTTCGGGCACTGGACGCCCTCGTCGCAATCACAGACCCGCTCGGCCGCAGACACACTCCTGCAATCCATCGACCTGGCCGTTGCCGCCGAGGAATTGGGCGCGGACGGGGCCTATTTTCGCGTCCATCACTTCGCCCGCCAGCTTTCCTCGCCTTTCCCACTGCTGGCAGCCGTCGGCGCGAAGACCAGCCGCATCGAGATCGGCACGGCGGTGATCGACATGCGTTACGAGAACCCGTTCTACATGGCAGAGGACGCCGGTGCCACCGATCTCATAGCCGGCCGGCGTCTGCAGCTAGGTATCAGCAGAGGTTCGCCCGAGCAGGTGATCGATGGCTGGCGATATTTCGGTTACCAACCGGCCGAGGGCCAGAATGACGCCGACATAGGGCGGCGTCATGCGGAGGTCTTCTTCGACCTGCTGCGCGGTGAGGGCTTCGCCCAGCCGAATCCACGCCCCATGTTTCCAAACCCGCCCGGGCTGCTGCGCCTGGAACCCTATTCTGACGGCCTGCGCGACCGGATTTGGTGAGGCGCCGCCTCGAACGCCACGGCAATCTGGGCAGCAAAGCTCGGGATGAACCTGCAGAGCTCGACACTCAAGAACGACGAAACGGGCGAGGCTTTCCATGTGCAGCAGGCCGCCCAGATCCGGGCCTACCGCGCCGCCTGGAAGGAGGCAGGCCATGCTCGCGAGCCGCGG
>JBATYU010000244.1:0-3274 GCA_049674245.1 Bradyrhizobium sp.
ACGATCGTGCCGGCCATCGCCGGCGGCAGCGCCGTCTGGTTGGCGCCCTCGGACGGCGGCACCGACAGGCGCAATTGTCCGGCGGCGTTGAGCTGTGGCGGCGATGGCGGCGGCGTGCCGGGACCCGGCGGCGGTTTTGGCCTGAGCTGGCCGGGATAGAACTTTGGCGGCTTGCGCTTGCGGTTGAGCGAGTCGTAGCCGGACTCCTTGGCGCCGCTCGCGGCAGGCAGACCATAGGTCGGAATCTGGCCGATCCGCGATGGCGCAGGCGCATTGCGGCCGCGCTGCCGGTCGCTGGGATCGCCTTCCGCGTCACCGGCATTGTCGGCGCTCTTGCGTAGAGGCAAATCCCGCGGCGAGACGAAGCCGCCGCGGACCGGATTGAACAGGTCGGGCGTGACGGTCTGGGCCTGCGCCGAAGTCGTATCGAGCGCGGCCAGCGCAAGGCATGGCAAGAGCACGCGGAACAGCTTTCCGCGCTTTTCGCGGCCCTTGGCGGGACCCGACATCACGATGAAGATACCCCAACGAATTCATCTACTTAGATGGACGGTTCCAGCCCCACCCGAACACTCCAAGCGGAAAACGTCGTTAATGGAGTTAAAACAATTATGGTTAATGAGCCGTTGAAGGCGGCTTGGCGCGTCGCCTGCCGGAATTGACCATGCTAAGGAGGCGGCAGGGCCGTTTGCCCACCCTCCCCTGGAACGCGACATGGCCGATCCAAAACCGCTGATGGCAAAATCATCCGGCACCGATCACCTTGATGCCGCCGTTCAATCGGCCCTGCGCACGCTTGAGGCCGGGGTCAACGGTGTCAGTGCGATATCGGCAGCGCTACGGGGTCCGCTCGGGCGGGCCTTTATTGAGGCCGTCGAGATCATCCGGCAGGCCAAGGGCCGCGTCATCGTCACCGGCCTTGGCAAATCGGGCCATGTGGCGCGCAAGATCGCAGCGACGCTTGCCTCCACCGGCACTCCCGCCTTCTTCGTGCACGCGGCCGAGGCCAGCCACGGCGATCTCGGCATGATCACGCCGGACGACGTCATCGTCGCGCTGTCGTGGTCCGGCGAGCAGCCGGAAATGAAGAACCTCGTCAATTATTCGAAACGCTTCGCGATCCCGATGATCGCGGTGACCTCGAATGCGGCCTCACCGCTTGGCGAAGCCGCACAGATCGTGCTCGAATTGCCAAAGGCGCGCGAAGCCTGTCCGCACAATCTGGCGCCGACCACCTCATCGCTGATGCAGGCCGCGATCGGCGACGCGCTCGCGATCGCGCTGCTCGAAGGCCGCGGTTTCACGGCGCTGGAATTCGCCAATTTCCATCCCGGCGGCAAGTTGGGGGCGATGCTGAAATTCGTCCGCGACATCATGCATACCGGCGATGCCATTCCGATAAAGCCGCTCGGCACAAGAATGTCGGACGCGCTGGTGGAAATGTCGGCGAAGGGATTCGGCTGCGTCTGTATCGTGGACGATAGCGGCGAAATCGCCGGCATCATCACCGACGGCGATTTACGCCGTCAGATGCGGCCCGACCTGATGACGGCCCTGGTCGAGGACGTGATGACCAAAAATCCCAGGACGATCGCCCCTGGCATGCTCGCGAGCGAAATCATGCGGGAGAGCGTCACGGCCTCGAAGCCTGCGGTGATGATGCTGATTGTCGCCGAGAGCAGGAGACCCGTTGGCATCGTTCACGTGCACGATGTGTTGCGGGCGGGCGTGGCTTGATGCCGCAGGCGTCATTCCGGGATGGTCCGAAGGACCAGACCTCAGATGTGCAATTGCACATCGGGGAATCTCGAGATTCCGGGTTCGCTCATTTCATGCGCGCCCCGGAATGACGGCAGTTAACTTACAGCCTTCGGAAACCGCGCGGCATTCGGCTCCAGCGGCAGATCGAGCGCATTGGCAAAATACGATATCGTGCGATAGGCGCCGCTGAGCTGGATGATCTCGAGAATCTTGTCGTTGTCGTAATGCTTTTGCAGGGCCGCGAATTCCTGTTCGCTCCAGGTCGAGCGATGGTGGAGTGCATCGACGGCGGCGATCAGGGCCTGCTCGGCCACGCTCCAGCATGCAGCGTCGGCCTTCTCCAGAACCGTCGCCCTGACCTGCTCCTCGCTCAATTTGGCGGGGCCGGCGAAAATCGCGACATGCACGCCCCATTCGTATTCGCAGGCGTTGAGCGCGGTGGTGCGGTCGATGACGATCTCGCGCTCGCGCAAGCTCAACGGCCCGCGATCGAGCATGCTGCCGCCGCGCAGTTTCCCCCAGGCGCGCAGGCTGGTCGCAATGGTGCGGAACAGCACCAGCGGCGGCTTGCCGGGCGGCATCACCTTGTCGAACTGTTCCTGGATTTCGGCCGCGTAAGGCGGCGCAAGCGGCGCGATGCGTGACATGGCGGACTCCTGTGCTACAGTATCAGTAGCACAATGCTACAATATCCGTAGCGCGCTGCAAGAGGGCTGCCGATGCCGATGCCGGCCGCGAAGAAACGCGCCGTCCGGGGCTCACGGACGGGCCGGCCGATCATGGCGCTGCTCGATCTGTTGGGCCGGCGCTGGACCTTGCGGATATTGTGGGAACTTCGCGACGGACCGCTGACCTCGCGAGCCTTGCGCGCGGCCTGCGACGAGGCGTCGCCGACCGTGCTTCAGGCGCGATTGTCGGAGCTGCGCCAAGCCGACCTGGTCGAACTCGTCTCCGCCGGCGGCTATCGGCTGACCACCATGGGCCAGGAATTGCGGGAAGACATCCTGCCGCTGCATCGTTTTGCCGAGCGATGGAGCAGGCGCTAACTTCTCCCTCTCCCCGCATCCGCCTTCGTCCGAAGGCGGGCTTCGGCGGACAAGAGCGGGGCGAGGTAATCAGGCCACAGCCACCGTCAAATTGGCGCCATCGGCCTGCACGATCTTGACGCGGCTTCCCGCCGGCGCATCGGGACCTGCGACGCGCCAGATCGTGTCGCCGATCCGCACCGTGCCCCAACCATCGATGATCGGCTTTTCCAGCGTGAACACGCGGCCGACCAGCGCGTCGGCGCGCTTGTTGAGGAACGGGTTGCTGGCGCTGACGGAGGTATCGCTGCGGGCGAGGCGCCGCCACACCGGCACCGCGGCGGCGGCGAACACCGCAAACATCAGAAGCTGGGTCTGCCAGGATGGATGGATCGCGAACGACAACAGACCAACCAGCAGCGCCGCCAGCCCGAGCCAGAACAGGAAGATACCGGGTGCCGCCACCTCCAGCGCCATCAGGATGAATC
>JBATYU010000245.1:0-5795 GCA_049674245.1 Bradyrhizobium sp.
GGATATCCTATCTTCAGTTCCGACGCCGGAATTGGCGTCCCGTGGCCCGCCGCTGGGAACCGACCGCGAGCCCTCGGACTTGCAAGGGGAATACCGCAATGACAATGGAAATATTATATTTGACCGCCCAATTCCAGCGCTGGCTCAACCGGCGCGTGGCTCGCCACCTTGCCGCGCAGGCCGCACAGGCCGCAAGGTGGGCCGCTAAATAGCTAATGACGATGACGATCCGCCGGATCGTCTTGCGGGAAGCATGAGAGGATGACGGTACGCCGATGAACGAGAACGTGGTTTTGACGCCTGAGCGTATTCTCGAGGTGACCGAGGACGTGCTGCGCCGCTTTGGGCTGGCGAAAGCCACGGTGGTCGACGTCGCCCGCGCGCTCGATGTCAGCCACGGCAGCGTTTACCGTCATTTCCCGAGCAAGGCGTCGCTGCGCGAAGCGGTGGCAAAGCGCTGGCTCGACCGGGTCAATGCGCCGTTGCAGAAGATCGCCGAAAGCGGCGGGCCGGCGCCGGCCAGGCTCGAACGCTGGCTGCGCACGATGATCGCGATCAAGCACAAGAAGGTGGCCGACGACCCCGAGATGTTTGCGACCTATCTGACGCTGGCGCAGGAGGCGTGCAAGGTCGTCAAGGCGCACAGGGAGGGCCTGGTCGATCAGGTCGCGCAGATCCTGTCCGACGGCGTGAAGCAGGGCGCCTTCCAGGTCACGGATGCAAAGGGAACCGCGCGCGCGGTTTTCGACGCCACCGTCCGGTTTCATCACCCGGCGCATTCCGAGGAATGGCGCGATCCGGCGATGCCAGCGCGGATCGACGCCTTGCTGGCGCTGTTGCTCAAGGGCCTGGAAGCACCGCGCAAGCGCTAGAACAATCGAGGCCAGGCTCGTAAGCGTTCTCCGCACAAAGGCCGGACCCACGAGCGGCGATTTTGATATCTATTAAAGCCGGCGCGGGCGATAGGCGCTATCGTCTATGCGGAGGAAAGCGTGCGGCTGGCCATATTCGCGGATATCCACGCCAACCGGCAGGCCTTTGGCGCTTGCCTCGACTGGGCGCGGGCGCACGGCGCGGAGCGGATCGTCCTGCTCGGCGACTACGTCGGATACGGCGCCGATCCGGAATGGAGCGTCGACACCGTGATGGACCTGGTCGGTGCGGGAGCCTTGGCTGTCCGCGGCAACCACGACAACGCCATCGGCACCGCCGGCGACACCATGAACGCCGAAGCCCAGGCCGCGATCGAATGGACCCGTGGCAGGTTAGGGACCGCACAGCGGCGCTTTCTGGCGGACTTGCCGCTGACGCTTAAGGAAGACGACCGTCTCTATGTTCACTCGGAAGCGTCCAATCCCTCGAGATGGCGCTATGTCCAGGGCGGTGCGGACGCCGCGCGCAGCATGATCGCGACCACGGCGCACGTCACGTTCTGCGGGCATATCCATCAGCCGGCACTTTATTCGATGTCCTCAGTGGCGAAGATGACGAGCTTCGTGCCGACCGCGGGCGTGCCGGTGCAACTCTTGAAGGGCAGGCAATGGCTCGCCGTTCTCGGCTCGGTGGGGCAGCCGCGCGATGGCGATCCGGCGGCTTGTTTCGCGCTGTTCGACACTTCGTCGTGCGAAATCACCTATTGCCGCGTGCCATACGACGTCGAGACCGCGGCGAAACGCATCCGGGACAACGGCCTGCCGGTCTGGCTCGCCGATCGTCTTGCGATCGGGCGGTGAGCGATGGTGATGTCAAAAATCCAGCCCGGCGCCGTGATCGACGGCTTTACCGTCGGCGACCGCGTGCACATCGGCGGCATGGCGACGCTGTGGAGCGCGAGCCATCCCGGCATCGAGGTGCCGCTGTTGATGAAGGTCCCGCGCGTCTCCGAGGGCGAGGATCCGGCGGCGATCGTCAGTTTCGAAATGGAGCAGATGATCCTGCCGCGGTTGTCGGGACCGCATGTCCCGGCCTGTTTCGCTGCCGGCGATTTCGCCCGCCAGGCCTATGTCGCGATCGAGCGCATCCCGGGCCAGACGCTGTACCAGCGGCTGTCGGATCTGCCGCTTCCTTACGAAGAGGCAAGCGTGATGGCGGCGAAGATCGCTGCCGCGCTCGCCGACCTGCATCTGCAAAACGTCATTCATCACGACATCAAGCCGTCGAGCATCATGTTTCGTCCCACAGGCGAGGCGGTGTTGATCGATTTCGGATTGTCGTATCACAATCATCTCCCCGACCTGCTGCAGGAGGAATTCCACCTGCCTTTCGGCACCGCGCCCTACACGGCGCCCGAGCGCCTGCTCGGTGTGCGCGACGACCCGCGCAGCGACCTGTTTTCGCTCGGCGTGCTGCTCTACTTCTTCACGACCGGCGTACGGCCGTTCGGCGAGACCGAGACCATGCGCGGCATGCGGCGGCGGCTGTGGCGCGATCCGCATCCGCCGCGCAAGCTGAGATCCGACTACCCGCCATGGCTGCAGGAAGTGGTGCTGCGGTGTCTTGAGATCGAGCCGGTCTGGCGTTACCCCACCGCGTCGCAACTGGCATTCGAGCTCGCTCACCCCAACCAGATCAAGCTGACCGCGCGATCGGAGCGAACCAAACGCGATCCGCTCAGCACCGTGTGGCGCCGCCGCTTCAACCGCGGCCTGACGCAGCCGAAGCCGAAATCCGACGTCGCCGCCCATCTCGCCTCAAGCCCGATCGTGGCGGTCGCGGTCGACACCGTGGAGAGATCGCCGGGGCTCAACGAAGCGCTGCGCGTCACCACGGAAAAAATCCTCGCCACCCTGCCTTCGGCGCGGCTGGCGTGCGTGAACGTGCTGAAACTCGGCCGCATCACGATCGACCGGACGCTGGACGAGGAGGGCCAGAACAAGCATGTCGACCGGCTGGTGGCGCTGCGGCATTGGGTATCGCCGCTCAAGCTCGATGAGAACCGGCTGACGGTCCATGTGCTGGAGGCCGTCGATCCCGCGGCCGCGATCCTGGAGTTTGTCGAAGCCAACCATGTCGATCAGATCGTGATCGGCGCGCGGGAGAAGTCGCTCAAGCGCGCGCTGCTCGGCGGCGTCTCCGGCAAGGTGGCGTCGGAGGCGGTCTGCACAGTCACCGTGGTGCGGCCGCCGCGGCTGGCCTTGCTGCATGAACCGCAAAGTGCAAGCGAAAGTCCCGACGAGTCGAGCGCCTAGCTTTCGAGGTTCGTCATGACAACGTTCAAAGCTCTTGAACAATCCGGCTGGACTGAGAAGGCATCGGCTTATGACGAGCACTTCGCAACAATAGCGGACCAGGCCATTGGACCCATTCTCGACGGTGTGGGCGACGTCGCAAAGCGTGACGTGCTTGATATCTGCTGTGGCACCGGCAATCTCGCCGGCGAAGTTTTGGCGCGCGGGGGATGCGTCACCGCGATCGACTTCGCGCCCACGATGATCGAGATCGCCCGCTCGAAGTTCGCGGGAGCCAACTTTCATGTCGGCGACGCTGAGGCTTTGCCGTTTCCAGATCAAAGCTTCGATGTCGCATTGTGCTCCTTCGGTCTGTGGCACATGTCCGCGCCGGACATGGCGCTGGCGGAGACCGCGCGCGTCCTCAGGAAAGGCGGCGTGTACGCCTACACAACATGGCTGCCGCCGCAGCAAGGCTGGGATATGTTCGATCGCCTCATGAAGGCCGTTCGGGCGCACGGCGCGACGGACGTCGATCTGCCGCCGTCTCCGCCGCCATTCCGATTCGCGGACGAAGCCGAGGCGCAACGTTCCCTGGCCGCTCATGGGTTTCGAGACGTGCGCCTCCGGAAAGGGACGGCGCTGTGGACCGGGACTACCGGCGAGCAACTGCTGGCCTTGATCTACAAGGCCATTGTCAGGGCGCCGATGATCATCGAGGCGCAGACGCCGAAAGCGCGCGAGGCGATCAAGCAAGATATCATGTCCGCGGCAGAGACGATGCGGATCGACGGAACGATCACCATGCGGTGGCCTTATCTGCTTGCAACCGGGCGAATCCCATAATTGATATCGGTGGATGCAGGGCTGCGATCACGGAAGGCCCGCCGCTGCCGCTTTGCGATGGCAATCATCCAGCGCAACGGCTACCTTGTGCCCGACGTTCGTCAACGGAGTGTGACCCATGGACGAAATCACGTTCGAGGCAGCGCTCAACGGTCGCGTCGACCACATGCTGGATGCGTGCATCCGGTGCGGCAAGTGCGTCGAGGCGTGTCCCAGCGTCGAGCCGGCCGGCATCGCCGACGCGAATCCGGTCGATGTGATCACCGGCATTATCGATGTTGTCCGCGGCGGCACAGGTCCCGAGGCGTCGCGCAAATGGGCAGCGTCCTGCACGCTGAGCGGGGCGTGCATCAAGGCCTGCGACTACGGCGTCAATCCGCGCTTCCTGCTGGCGATGGCGCGGGCTTCCGTCGTGAAGGCGACGAAAGCGCTCCCGGAGCGTCGCAAGCAAGGCGTGCAGAGCTTCCGCGATCTTAGCCGCGATGTGACGGTGCTGTCGCAACTGCAACTGGATCGCATGGTGCTTGAGCGGCTCGGCCAGGGATCGGCGTCGGTCGGCACGCCCGATGAACTGCCGGACTTCGTGTTCTATACCGGCTGCAATGTGCTGAAGACGCCGCACATCGCGCTGCTCGCGCTCGACATCATGGACAGGCTCGGCATCACCTATCGCGTCATGGGCGGCCCGAGCCATTGCTGCGGGATCCAGCAGTTGCGGGCCGGCGACATCGAGATGTCGGGACGGATGGGCACGAGCACCATCGAACGGCTGTCGCAGAGCAAATCGAAAAACGTGCTGTCCTGGTGCCCGAGCTGTTATGTGCAGTTCACCGAGACGACGCTGCCCACGCTCGAGAAACAACGCGGCGCGAAGCCTTTCGAATTGACGCCGTTCATCTTGTTCCTGCGCAGCCGGCTTGCCGATCTCAGGCATCACTTCGCTGGTGCCGCTGGCGTGCGCGTGGCGTTGCACCGTCACCCCGGCGTGGCGGGGGTCATGGGGGCGGCCGCGGAAATTCTTAATGCGGTCCCGGGCGTTGAGCTGGTCGATCTCGGAGTGCCGGCCGCAGGGCTGCAGAGCGTCAGTCTCGGCGCGCTGCCGGCCTACAAGCGTCAATTGCAATTGGCCGAGCTTGAGGCCGCGCGCGACGCCGGCGTCGACGCGATCGTGGCGGTCTATCACAGCGATCACCGCGAGCTGTGCGCCCATGAGCGCGACTGGCCATTTCGCATCATCAATATTCTGGAGGTTTTGGGCGACAGCATGGGGCTGCATCAGTCCGATCGTTTCAAAGAGCTCAAGATCATGCAGGACGCCGATCTGATCGTCTCGGAATGCCGCTCGCTCATTGCGGAGCACCGGCTCGATCCAGGCAGAGCGCGCGAGGTTGTCGTGAAAGTCATGCTCGGCGACCAGCCGCTGCCGCTGAAGGGCACGACTGTGGCCGCGCTGCCATGAAGATGACGATGATCATGGTGATGGGTCCCGTGACAAAGGTTGCAAGGGTCACGCCTTCCACCACCACGGCGCGGTACAAGGAATAACCGATCCCGCCCGTGTTTGGAATCCGCTACGGTCAATTTTCAGGCAGGAACAAGCAGTGCGGGAGAGCAGTCAGGTCGCTGTTGATACCGACATTGAACGGTGGCGCTGACGTGCCGCCGTTGCCGGCCTTCGAGACGGCAATCAGGAAGGCCGGCTTTTCGATTGTCGTTAGCTAAGCGGCAAGCTTGATCAGCCCGAGCTGCTGCAGCGCGGTGACGCCGTCGTCGAGCCCGATT
>JBATYU010000246.1:0-9243 GCA_049674245.1 Bradyrhizobium sp.
CCTTCGCGGTTCGTCCGACGGTCTCGGAAATAAAATCCTTCTTCTTCTTTGCCAATTGGAGGCCGAACGCCATGTTGTTGAACAGGGTCATGTGCGGATAGAGCGCGTAGTTCTGGAACACCATCGCAATGTCGCGCTCTTTGGGCTGGACGTTGTTAACGACGCGATCGCCGATCGAGATCGTTCCCGAGGTGATGTTTTCGAGGCCCGCAAGCATCCGCAGCAAGGTCGACTTGCCGCAGCCGGAGGGGCCGACCAGAACAACGAAGGCGCCGTCCTCGATCGGGATCGTCACGCCGTGCAGGACTTCAAAGTTCCCAAACGATTTCCGCACGTCGCGAATTTGCACCGACGACATTCATTCACCTCCCAGAACAACACGCGGCCTCTACGGGCTTAGCTCGGTAGCCGCTCTTTTCATTCGAAGCGGTCTTAGCAGAATTTCTTGCTGATGTCGTTGGATCAAAGTCGTAAGCCTTGCCGCTTGCCGCCGCCGTTGCGGTCGGCGCGTCGGCGTGTAAACATCGCCGCCAATCAAGAAAATGCCGCACAATAAACAAGGCGTGTGCGCTGCGGGAGAAATCATGAACAAACCGCTCACCGGCGTCACCAGGCGCAAACTCCGCTCCAGCGAATGGTTCAACGACCCGCATAATCCGGGCATGACCGCGCTCTACCTCGAACGCTACCTCAATTATGGCCTGACTCGGCAGGAACTGCAGTCCGGCAAGCCGATCATCGGCATTGCGCAAACCGGCAACGACCTTTCGCCGTGCAACCGGCATCATCTCGAGCTGGCCCACCGGGTGCGGGAAGGAATCCGCGCCGCCGGCGGCATCGCGATGGAATTTCCGACCCATCCGATCCAGGAGACCGGAAAACGCCCGACCGCGGCACTCGACCGCAACCTCGCCTATCTTGGCCTGGTCGAAATCCTGTTCGGCTATCCCCTCGACGGCGTGGTCCTGACCACCGGCTGCGACAAGACGACCCCGGCCTGTCTGATGGCGGCCGCGACCGTCAACCTGCCTGCGATCGTGCTCTCGGGCGGCCCGATGCTGAACGGCTGGTTCAACGGCGAGCGCTCCGGCTCCGGTACCGTGGTCTGGAAATCCCGCGAACGGCTTGCCGCGGGCGAGATCGACTACGAGGAGTTCATGAACATCGTGGCCTCCTCGGCGCCCTCGATCGGCCATTGCAACACGATGGGCACCGCCTCGACCATGAATTCGCTGGCCGAAGCGCTCGGCATGTCGCTGCCCGGATGCGCCGCCATCCCCGCTCCCTATCGCGAGCGCGGGCAGATCGCCTATGACACCGGCACGCGTATTGTCGGGATGGTCTGGGAGGATTTGAAGCCTTCCGACATCCTGACGCGAAAGGCCTTCGAAAACTGCATCGTGGTCAATTCGGCGATCGGCGGCTCGACCAACGCGCCGATCCACATCAACGCGCTTGCCCGCCATGTCGGCGTCGAGCTCTCGATCGACGACTGGCAGAAATACGGTCACGATGTGCCGCTGCTCGTGAACATGCAGCCGGCCGGTTTCTATCTCGGCGAGGAATATCACCGCGCCGGCGGCGTGCCGGCGGTGGTGCGCGAATTGATGAAGCACAAGCGCATCCATGAAGACGCCATGACCGTCAACGGCCGCACCATGGGCGTCAATTGCCGCGAGGCGGCAACGCCCGACGGCGATGTGATCTGGGGTTACGACAAGCCGCTGGTGAAGGACGCGGGCTTCTTGGTGCTGCGCGGCAATCTGTTTGATTCCGCGATCATGAAGACCAGCGTGATCTCCGGGGAATTCCGCGACCGCTATTTGAGCAATCCGAAGGATCCGAACGCGTTCGAAGGCCGCGCCATCGTATTCGAAGGTCCGGAAGATTATCACGCGCGGATCGACGATCCTTCGCTCGACATTGACGAGCGCTGCATCCTCTTCATACGCGGCACCGGCCCGATCGGCTATCCCGGCGGTGCCGAGGTCGTGAACATGCAGCCGCCGGCCGCCCTCATCAAACGCGGCATCCTGTCGCTGCCCTGCATCGGCGACGGCCGCCAGTCCGGCACCTCCGGCTCGCCGTCGATCCTCAACGCCACTCCGGAGGCTGCCGCCGACGGGGGCCTTGCGATCCTCAAAACCGGCGACAAGGTTCGCATCGACCTCAACAAGGGCAGCGCCAACATCCTGATCTCGGATGAGGAAGTGAAGAAGCGGCGCGCCGAGCTGAAGGCAAAAGGCGGCTTCCCCTATCCCGCCCATCAAACGCCGTGGCAGGAGCTTTATCGCTCCACCGTCGGCCAACAAGCCACCGGCGCCTGCATGGAATTGGCGACGCGCTATCACGACATCGCCGGCAAGGTCGGCGTGGCGCGGGATAATCATTAGTAGTGGTTGTCATTCCGGGATGCGCGTAGCGCAGGCCCGGAATCCATACTCATGATCGTGGTTATGGATTCCGGGTTCGCGACTTCGTTGCGCCCCGGAATGACGAGAAGAGATGAAGGGAGAAAACCATGTCCAACCGCCTCAAGGGTAAACGCGCTTTCGTGACCGCCGCCGCGGCCGGAATTGGCCGCGCGTCGGCAATCGCCTTTGCGCGCGAGGGCGCGAGCGTTTTTGCGACCGACATCGACGAGAAGGGCTTAGCTGCGCTCAAAAGCGAAGGCGTCTCGGAAGTGGCAAAGCTTGATGCGCGCGATAGTGCTGCGGTGGCCGCGATGGCCAAGCGCGCAGGCCCTGTCGACATCCTGCTGAACGCCGCCGGTTTCGTGCATCACGGCAGCGTGCTCGATTGCTCCGACGAGGACTGGGATTTCTCCTTCGACCTCAACGTCAAATCGATGCATCGCACGATCAGATCGTTCTTGCCGGGCATGCTCGAAGCCGGCCGCGGCTCGATCGTGAACATCTCGTCGGCCGCCGGCGTGTTCAAGGCCGCCCCCAACCGCTATGTCTATGGCGCGACCAAGGCGGCGGTCGCGGCGCTGACCCGCGCGGTCGCCACCGATTTCATCACCAAGGGCATCCGTTGTAACTGTATTTGCCCCGGCACCATCGAGACCCCGTCGATGCTGAACCGCGCCGCCGCCGCCGGCCCCGGCGGACGCGAGATGTTCGTTGCCCGCCAGCCGATGGGACGGCTCGGCACCGCGGAGGAAATCGCCTCGCTTGCGGTTTATCTCGCAAGCGATGAGAGCACGTTCACGACCGGCGTTGCGCATATCATCGATGGCGGCTGGACGCTTTGACGAAACCTCATCCTGAGGAGCGGCGTCTTCGCCGCGTCTCGAAGGATGAGGCCACCGACGGGGCCTCATGGTTCGAGACGCGCGCAAGAGCGCGCTCCTCACCATGAGGATCACTAAACGGGAGGAATTCCATTATGAACAAGATCGATCTGAACGGCCGAAGCGCCGTCGTCACCGGCGGCGCGCAGGGCTTTGGACGCGCGATCACCGAGCGTTTTGTCAGCTCCGGCGCCAAGGTCGCGATCTGGGATCACGACCTGCCGTTCGCCGAAAGGACCGCCAAGGAAATCGGCAATGCCGTCAGCGCCTTCAAGGTCGACGTATCAGATCTTGCCGCGGTGGAGAAGACACGGGACGAGACGCTAAGAGCGTTCGGCAAGATCGACATCCTCGTCAACAACGCCGGCATTGCCGGCGTCAACAAGACGGTGTGGGAAACCGAGTTCGAGGAGTGGCGCAAGGTGCTGCGCGTCAACCTCGACGGCCCCTTCATCTGCTGCAGGGCGATCGTGCCCGCGATGCTGAAGCAGAAGTATGGCCGCATCGTCAACATCGCCTCCATCGCCGGCAAGGAAGGCAACGCCAACGCGGCGCATTATTCGGCGTCAAAGGCAGGCCTGATCGCGCTCACGAAATCGCTCGGCAAGGAACTTGCCGCCCACGATATTCTCGTCAACGCGGTGACGCCTGCCGCCGCCAAAACCGCGATCTTCGACCAGATGACGCAGCAGCATATCGACTTCATGCTGTCGAAGATCCCGAAAGGCCGTTTCGTGCGGGTGGAAGAGCTCGCCGCGATGGTGGCGTGGCTGGCGTCGGAAGATTGCGCGTTCTCGACCGGCGCGGTGTTCGACATTTCCGGCGGGCGGGCGACGTACTAGGGCGCGCAGGTGGTTCAGGCGTTGGCCTGCAATCTCGGGGAGACGACAATGAGACGACTTGGTTACATGATCGCGCTGTTTACGGTTCTGCTCTGCCCAGCCTCGGCCGATACCGCACTGCCGGGCCTGGTCCGAGAATCTCTGATGGTGCCGATCACTCTTCCGGATGGAAGGCAGGTGAAACTCGAAGCCACGGTCGTTCGCCCTGATCGGCTTGAGCGCTCTCCGCTGGTCGTGCTGGTTCATGGGACGCCTCGCTACACTGGGGAGGCCCTTCGTGCCGCGATGGCTCAACAATCGCCGGCCGGCCTTCTTGGTCCGGCGTTGGCGTTTGCGCAGCGCGGTTACGCCGCCGTATCGATCATGCGCCGTGGCTTTGGTCGTTCGGAGGGACGATTTGCCGAAGCACTCTCCGGAACGTGCGACGATCGGGATTATCTTGCCGTCGGGCGAATAGCGGCTGAGGACGTCGCCGCCGCCGTCGTCGCGCTTCGCGGAGAATCTTGGGTAGACCCCGATCGGGTACTGCTGCTCGGTCTTTCGACCGGCGGCTTTGCCGTAACGGCCGCGGCGGCGAACAATCCTCCTGGTGTCGTCGGCATTCTGGATTTTGCGGGCGGCCATGGTTCGGCCGGTCCTGATTGGGTTTGCAGCCCGGATCATCTGGTGGAGGACGCCGGTAGCTTTGGCCGCACCGCAAGAATGCCCGCGTTGTGGGTCTATTCGGAAAACGACCATTACATTCCGGCCGCTTTGGGTCGACGCATGTTCGACGCCTACGTCGCTTCCGGCGCACCGGCGCAATTGCAAATCCTGCCTCCTTTCGGCGTTGAGGGGCATACCGTGCTGGAGGTAGGCCCAGTCGAATTATGGTGGCCTTCCGTTGAAAGCTTCTTGAACGGATTGCACCTGCCGACGTCGTTGGTGGTCGAATTGCCCCCGCTGCCTGCCATTCCGGCGCCGGTACCGCTCAATGCGGCGTGCACGAACTATTTCGATTACTACGTGAGGGCGCGCACCGATATGAAAGCGTTCGCTTGGAACCGCGACGGTCATTGTTCGTCGGTCACCTTCCGGCGAACGATCGACGACGCCAAGGAAGAAGCGATGCGCGAATGCACAAAGGCGTGGAAGGAATGCTCGCTCTACGCGGTAGGACAGGCGCTGATGCATGGCTAACGCGGCGCGGCTTGACTGCGCGTTCTCTACTGGCGCGGTGTTCGATATCTCCGGCGGGCGGGCGACGTATTAGTCTCTCCGTCATTGCGAGCGCAGCGAAGCAATCCAGACCGTGCATGACGAGAACGGTCGCTGCGCTCCTCGCAATGACGACAAAGGCAGCGGAGACACCATGATCAGAGAAGGCGGATGCCTGTGCGGCGCGGTGCGGTTCAAGGCTGAAGGCGAGCCGATCAATGTCCGCGTCTGCCATTGCCGTAACTGCCAGAAGGCGATGGGCTCGCCGTTCTTTGCCCGCGCGCTGTTTGACCAGAGCGCCCTCACGGTCGAAGGCGAGACCGGCCGCTATGCATCCTCGGAGCTGCTCGACCGGGTGTTCTGCAAGATTTGCGGCACCCGCTTGTTTGCCTGGCGCAAGATCGGAACCATGGCGGGCGTCGCGCTGGCGGCCTTCGACGATCGCAACGCGTTTAGCCCGACCGACCACATGTGGGTCACGGAAAAGATGGATTGGGTGAGGCTCGACGACGGCCTGCCGCAACACCCCAAGACCGCGCCTTAAAGACCGCGCCTTGACGCGAGACTGTCACCAGTCTTCTGTCAAATCCGTGCTAGCTTGGCCTTTCGGTTGAACTGGGCGGGATCAGCGATTGGCCTCAAACCTAACCCTTTATAGTGTCTCGGTGTGGATACTGCCGCTGCTGTTCGCCATCACCTTTCATGAGGCGGCCCATGGCTTTGTCGCGCATCGGCTCGGCGACAACACCGCCTGGGAACTCGGCCGGGTCAGCTTCAATCCACTCCGGCATATCGACCCCTTCGGCACGGTCCTGCTGCCGGCGATGCTGCTGTTGTCGCATTCGCCGTTCCTGTTCGGCTATGCCAGGCCGGTGCCGGTGAATTTTCGCAACCTTCGCAATCCCCGGCTGGACATGGTCTGGGTGGCGCTGGCCGGTCCCGCCACCAACATCGTCCTGGCGTTGGCAGCGGCATTGGCGTTCCACGCCCTGCCCCTGGCGCCGGCGGATTGGGCGCCGTGGATCGCCGACAACCTCAAAAACGCGCTCGTTATCAATGTCGTGCTGGCAATCTTCAATATGATGCCGATCCCGCCGCTTGACGGCGGACGGGTCGCGGTCGGCCTATTGCCGCGGCCCCTCGCCGACCCGCTTTCCCGGCTGGAGCCGTTCGGCATGCTGATCCTGATCGGAATTTTGATCCTGCTTCCGCTCGCCGGTTCGCAGTTCGGTCTAAATCTTGATGTTATTTCGGCGATAATGCGGACATTGACTGGGTACGTGCTGTGGTTAATTCTACTTCTCACCGGTAACACCTAGTAGCTAGAAAAGCTTGCCGAAAAGGCCAGAGGCCATCTTGGTCAAAGCTGCCGACATGATGATCGCGCGACGCGCCGACACCAGGGCCCGCGCCGATTTTGCGACCTGGAAGATGATGGCCAAGCTGAACGGCGCCTCCGCTTTGCCCCCCGAGGCCCAGAACTTCCTCGCGAGCTACGGGGCGCTGCTTGCGAAAATGCCCGAAGACGCGGCAACCGAAGCCACCATCAACCTGATGTACAAGGCCTACTTTGCGGAAATGGGCGGTATTGGACCGCCGCCCGACGTCCGGTCCCGCCCGAGTGGACCCGTGACCGGGAACGTGACCGCCTTCCGGCGGCCGTCACCCCCGCCAAAGCCCATCGGACATGTGTCGAACATGAGGCCGCGGCTTCCGGTGACGCTGATCTTTGCCTGTCTCGTCGTGGTCTATGTCGGCATTCGCTATTATTGGCGGTAGTTGACCGTTTTCTTGGCACGATGCAGCTCGCCTGGCACGATTGCCGGGAAGCGATGGCCAGCATTTTCATGGCAGATTAGCTCTTGCCCTTGACGCGGAAGATCACCGGAAGCGTGAAATTCAGTCCCTCGTCGGCAACCAGCGGCGGGGGCTGCGGGACCGGGTCGGAGCGCCGGATCATCGCCAGCGCCGCCGCGTCAAACACCGGATCGCCCGATCCCCTGATGATGCTCGCCGACAGCACGTGCCCCGTCCGGTCGAGCGCGAAGCCGACCAGAATCTCGGCACTCTTGAGCGTGCGCCGCGCCGGATAGCGCAAGTGCTTGTTGAGATGCGCGATCAATTCCTTTTTCCAGGTGGCGCCCACCCGCCGCGCGGTGTCGCCGATACCTTGGGCAGGAGCGACCGAATGCGTCGCTTGCGGAATATCTTCCGAACTTGGGGTTGCCGTTGCTTCTGCGGCGACCGATTCCTGCGACGCCTGGGTCTGCACGGCAGCGATCTTGGCGTCCTCCTCCACCGGCTTCTTCACATCGTTCGGCGTCACCACGCGATCGGGATTTTCGGCCTCGGTCGGCGTGTCCTTTGGCAGATCGGTTTCCTTGAGCTCGGCCTTCTGTTCGGCCATCGCCGGCGAGGCCACGGAAGCGTCGGTATCCGGGCCCGGCGGCAGGTCGGTGGGATCGAGCTTGGGCGAGGTCATTTCCAGCCCGATCTCGATCGCCGGCGCGCCGAGGGCATCGTCGAGGTCGTCGCTGCCCAGATACGCAATCGCAAGCGCTGCACCGCCGAGGTGGAGCGCGAGTGCGCTTACACCCGCAAAGATCCACAGCCGCGATGGCTTTTGGTCGATGTCGAGGCCGGTCATCTCGCCACCCTTCAGGGTTTCGGACTTGCCGCCGGTAGCGCCTGCGCAGCCGCATCCGGAACGCTCTCCAGCGCCACCAGCTTGATCTTCGAATAGCCGCCTGCCCGCAAAATCTCGAGCACATCCATCAATTCGCCGTAAGGAACGGCGCGGTCGGCACGCAGGAAGATGAAGCTATCCTTGCTCGCATCGGCCATGGCGTCGAGCGAGCGGACCAGATCGACGCGCTTGACCGGGGTTTCCCCGATCGCGACCGCGAGATCGGGCTTGATGCTGACATAGGTCGGCTTGTCCGGTTTCTTCTGCGCTGTTGCGGTCGACGACGGCAGGTCGATCGGCAGATCGACGGTCGCAAGCGGCGCCGCTACCATGAAAATGATCAACAGCACCAGCACGACGTCGATAAAGGGCGTGACGTTGATTTCGTGGGCTTCGGCGAACTCCTCGTCGTCGTCAAACCCGCCTTCTATGATCGAAGCGCTCATCGCTCACTCCGCCGCGCGCGAATGTGCGCCGCCATGAGAATTGATATGGGTGCTGTCGAGATCGCGCGACAACAGCCGGGCAGCTGCGCCGGAGGCGCGGCTCACCAGTTCGAGATAGGTCTTGGTCACGCGCGCGAAATGATTATAGATGATGACGGCCGGGATCGCGGCGACCAGCCCGATCGCGGTGGCGAGCAACGCCTCGGCAATACCGGGCGCGACCACGGCGAGGTTGGTCGTCTGCGCCTTGGAGATGCCGATAAAGCTGTTCATGATGCCCCACACCGTGCCGAACAGCCCGATAAACGGCGAGGTCGCCCCGATGGTCGCGAGCAATCCCATGCCGAGCCGGATGCGGCGGGCTTCGGCCCGCGAAATCTCGGCGAAGCTCGACGCGGCGCGCTCCTTGATGCCGCTGTCGGAGGAGATACCGGCCGACAGTCGTGCTTCACGCATTGCAGCCGCAAGGAACGCCGACAATACGCCGGTCTTTGCACCGGACTTGGCACCGGACTTGGCACCGAGCGCGAATTGCGCCTCCGCCAGCGAGCGCGCCTCGATGATCTCGCCGAGCGCGGAAGTTAGCTTGCGTTGCGCTACCGCAAGCTCGATCATTTTTGCGATGAAGATCGTCCAGGTCACGAGCGAGGCGAAGGCGAGGCCGATCATCACCGCCTTCACCAGGACATCCGCCGATAAAAACATCGACCACAGCGACAATTCGCGCAGCGCAGGCGCCACCGACTTCAGCGACCTCGCCGCAGTGTCAGCGGCGGC
>JBATYU010000247.1:0-9330 GCA_049674245.1 Bradyrhizobium sp.
TCGTTGGTCAGTTCGCGAACGTAAATGCCCCAGCTTCGATTTCCAGAAACAGGCGGCCGAGCGAGCCGACCGACCTGTAGAATTTCGCGCTTGTCGCGTTCTCCATGTCGACAAACAAGCGGCCCATCCAGGGAGCCACATCCTTCTCGAAAAAGGAGCGTTGCACTTCCGGCGATGTCGGAAAGCGGCCGCCCGCGAGGCCAGCCATGATCTCGCACAGCGTCGCGGCATGATCCTCGGGCTCGAAGTTGTTCTCGGCCCGCTCGATGCCGAGTGCGGCGAGATCGTCGCGCAGGCGCGACAGCGGACGCTCGTTGAGAAAGCCGGTCAGGTAGTAGGATGCATAGGGCAACAATTCGCCGCGCCCGAGGCCGACGAACAAATCGAAATATTCGCGTTCGACTTCGCCTGCGACCGCGATCGATGCGGCCTCTGCCACGGCGGCGTGGGCGCGCCCAAGCGGAGTTGCATCGTCGCGCAGCCGCGCGATCTGGCTGAGCAGCGCATTCGACGGCGCGGACGACAGCAAGGCACCGAGCAGCGCATATTCCTGCGCGCGCCCGGCGTCGACGGGATCAACGCCATCATGCGGCACAGCCAGCTCGGCATAGAGATCAGGACGAAGTTGTTTGCGCGACACGCCGGTCGCGGCTTCGACGGCGATCACCCGCTCCGCAGGCACCCTGCTCCAGTTCGAAACCGAAGGCTGGGCAATACCGATTTTCCGAGCAAGCTGGGCTATGCCGCCCGCAGCATCGATGGCACGATTGAGGCCTGCATCGCGCACGTGGACCTCCCATCCAAAGGTGTCCAAAGCGCTTGATATTTTTTGGTTAGCGAAGACTAGACTTCGGTAGGGGACGGGTCAATTGAATCGACATAGCCTGAGGCTATAGCCTTTGGTCGAAAGTCTAGCGGGGCAATGCGCTTCCGTGTGTGCGACGCCGAGGTGAGGTTTGATCGCTCTCAACGCTCTGAGGAGCTTCCGGTTGCACTGCAGCAGGAGCTGAGGGCGGTTCGTCCGACGAAATCTCCTCGGCGGGACTGAGGTCCGCGACCGTTTCTGGGGCACGGGACTCCAACAACGGCTCATGATTTGAATCAGCCGATGGGCTGGCGTCCTTTTGCTCAGGGATTGCGGTCGTAGGGCTGTCAGCGGCGCCGCGCACGCCCCCGACGATCCTGTCAACCAGCGCGCCAAGCTGTTCTTCTGAACAATTGAGTGGCCCGAAGCCGGGCATGGCGTGCGGGTCGTTGAAGTCCCATGCGTTCTCCGCGAGGCCGACGAAATCCCGGATTGCAGGGTCGGCGGCCCAGGCGCGACGAAGCGCCGCACGGCTCAAGTCCTGAGGGATGCCTTGCCGCAGGAACGCCGCTACGTCGGTAGCCGCGGTAATCGAATCGATTGGCGGCAAGCTTGAGAGATCCACCTCTGCGTTCGCAGGATCTTCGGCCGTGACGGGCGACGCCGGGTTCGGCGTCTCAGCCGTCTGGGCCGGCGCCGGAGCGTCAGCGGCTACCTTCGCCTCGCGCTTGCGACGAGACCAACGGGCAAGAAATTCCTCGTCGCTCATTCGTGCCCACCTTCATCATGATGACGCCGCGCCAGCGCCTCGGGATCGGCGCGGCGCCGCTCGCGTTTGACGAACTCCCTTTCGACGTGGTGCTCGGCAACGAATTTTTCAATCGCGTCGCGAAGAGCTTCAGGCATCGGCACTGCTTCGACGAGATTGGCGCCCGCTTCCGTGAAGGCTTCCCCCTCCGAGGGATCGGCGGTCACGGCCGCCACGACGTAGGGCCAGGCGCCCTCAGAGGGGCTCATCACGATCCAGATGTTGGGGGCGCCGGCCGTGAGGTTCTCACGATAACGCGCCGTCTCGGAGCGATAGAGATCGACCATGGCACTATCGGCATAGTAAAGGGTCGCCTCCTCCTGCTCGCGCAGAACCGTCCATGGCTTCATCTCCGGCTCATCGGGCAAGACGCCGATGCCGCGCCAGACGAAATCGACCCACGGCGAGTCCGCCTTGCGGCGTTCGACCACGACGCCCACGGGAATCCGCAGCAAGGGTGTCGCAGCGGGGCTCAACTTGTCACCTCCAGGTGTTTGACTGGCAATCCCGTCAACAGATTCTGCGGCTTTATCCGGAGATTCAGGTCCGGTGTCATGGCCATGATCAGATACACCGGCTCTTGCTCGACAATTTCGGCCACCAATCCAGCGTCGGTAACGCTGAGGCGGAACAGCGCCAGCACGCGGCCAGCGGTCCGGTCGTCGAGGGCCTCACCATGCCAGAGCCGGTCACCGATCTTGGTGGCCTCGGAATCAAGCCCGACATACCAGGTGAGCTTTGCATCGCGCAATTCCGTGAGCGGCTCGATGCAGACATTGATCCCGAGCAGGTGAGAAATCCAGCGCGTCATCGCCTCCGCAAGCGCCGCCGGTCCCGGCTTTCCACTGGTGAGATCAAGCCCCATGTCGAACTGGTCGCTGCGTTGCCAGTAGCTGTCGGCGTTTTCCTCATTGAGGACATCGATCTGGGCATCGGTGGTCGCACCCAGCATAGACATCAGGGACAATACCGGAGTGATTTTAAGCCCGCCGATGACCTCCTCGTCCCCCAGAAGCAATGACTGGTCGTGCAGCATGATCCTCTGCGGCCGGAAAAACAGCTCGGCCGCGCGCAGGACGAACGGATCGTCGCAATCGTCGAGCGCGTTTCGCAAGATGACATGAACGAGCTGGTTGACGAACAGCGGCGGCAAATTGATGGATGCGGAGCGCACCAACGCGAGATAGGCGGCTTCCAACGTCGGATGCCGCAGCAACAAGTCGCGGAACGCCAGCACGAACTGCCAGTTCTCCCGCGCATCCGTATCGGCAATCGCAGCAACCTCGTCCGCAACGACCGGCCGGCGCGGGTCGGCGAGCAGTTCCCGGTGCAACCTGCGTTCGATCGCGCAGGCGTCTTCGGGCGGCATCAGCTCGGGACGAGCGAAATAGGCTTTCAGGAACTCATCCGTAACCACCAAACCACCACTCGCGTTGTGGTCAAGCAGATGATGGCCGCAGGAAATCCAGAAATCCTTCATCGGCGCCGCGGCCCCAAGTTCATATCCGCAAGATTGAGATCACTGTCGGGCTCAGGGTCATCCTCGACCTCCATGAATGAAAATGCCTTGCCATGACCCTGCCCTTCTCGCAGCTGCAATCGGCGAAATGCCTCCCGAACTTCACCATCAGTCGCCGTGCGGCGGACCGCAATCAGGCTGCCCGTGGGATGCGTGCAGAGCTGTTCCGCAAAGGCGACCTCTTCTTCTGCCGCAAGCTTCGCAGTTGCGAGAGCCGGCGCACCGAACCGCTCGACCAACTGCGCGGCAAGGAGTTCAACCAGGGCATGCCGATCGGCCGCCGTCGCTCCCACGATCTGCACCAGCGTCGACCAGCCCCATGATTGCACGCCGAGAAAGCCGCTGCGGAAGGCCGAACGGTCTTTGCCGGTCAGCCCAGCCGGATCCCGATCGCAGAAACGGAACGCGCCCGACACGGCCCAGTCGCCGGGTCCCGCCGCCACGTCGAATATGAACGTGTCGGATGGATCAAGGGCGATGGTGCGCAAGAGCTTCATAGCCGCGGTCCTCCGAGCTTGGGATCGAGCCAGGAGGGCACGGCCAAGGCCTTGATCAGTTCATGCCGTTCGGTCTCGTCCATACCGATCCGGTGCATGACGAGATCACCGTTCTCGTCGATCCGACGACTAACCTGCCGTTCACGCGGAAGTCGTCTCAGGAATTCGCGCGCGACGCCATCGAATCCGTCGATCTGCCAGGCGTCGATGGCCAACATCAGATGCCGCGCAAAGCTTTCCGTCACCTGAACAGCGCCCGCCTCGCCGAACCCCTCCTGTTCCAGCGCGGAGGAAAGCGGATGAACCGCTGGCTCCTTGTCGGTCATCGAGACGGTCCGGATCATGGCGCCGAATACCAGCCACGGCGACGGCTCGTCCTCTTTCGCACGTGCAGGCCAACCGAGCCGCCCACCGCCGACCAGGCCGCCGTCGATGCGGATCGCGTCCGGCCAATCGATGCTGACCGACTTGTTCGGCGGCGCATACGCGCGCAAGGCGTCGGTCAGCGCCACCATTCCCGCGTAGAAAGCGCGGCGCGCGGTGCGCAAGGGCTCGCAGGGTTCAAGCACGACTGCGAACTCGGCAAGATCGAACCGGCCCACATAGGTCAGCGTACCTGCCCCGCTCTCTTTGGCGATATCGATGGCGTGGGCGAAGGAGTCACGACTTTCGCGCAGCCTCACCAGCGTGAATGGCGGAGGCAGATTGATTGGCTCCGAGACCGATGAGCGCCTAGGGGCTGTGGGTGTCAGTCGGACCTCCAGCTTCCTTTTCTTCTCTTGTGAGAATAACTTAATCGAGCAGAAGGGTCGACACGAGTCCACTCGCCGTCGTTCCCAGACCTCTTTCAGGAGGTAAACAGCTGAGCATGCCGGAGCCGCCGAAAACGATCCTGATCTGCTCGTGCGAAGACACGATGCGCCTCGATACGGGCGCCGTTAAGCGAGGATGCCGCAAAAGCGAAATCGCCGAGTTCCGCCAGCTCTGCCGTGCCGAGATTGATCATTTTCGCAATGCGGCGAAGGCGGAAGGACCGCTCATCGTCGGTTGCACTCAGGAGGCCCCGCTGTTTGGCGACGAGGCGAAGGGGCGTTCCGGGAAGATGGAATTCGTCAACCTTCGCGAGAGGGCCGGCTGGTCCACGGAGGGGACGAAGGCGGGCCCAAAAATGGCGGCGCTGCTCGCCGCTGCGTCCGAGCCTGCACCTGCTTTCCCATTTGTCACCTTATCGAGCGAAGGGGTGATCCTGATCTATGGCCGCGACGAAGTTGCGGTCGAAGCAGGTAAACTGCTCGCCGATCACCTCGACGTGACGGTCATGATCACAAAGCCGGCGCAGATCACGCCGCCGGCAACGACATCGTTTCCGATCGTCCAGGGAACGATCCGCAACGCCAAGGGCTATTTGGGAGCGTTTGAGTTGACGGTCGATGACTATGCGGCCCCCCGCCCCTCCTCGCGCGACGCGCTTGTCTTCGAAGTTCCGCGCAACGGCTTGACCTCGCGCTGCGACATCGTCCTTGATCTCTCCGGCGGAACGCCGCTTTTCCCCGCTTATGACTTGCGCGACGGATATCTCCGCGCGGATCCGCGAGATCCAGCCGCGATGCTGCGTGCGGTGCTCAAGGCGCGCGACCTTGTCGGCAGCTTCGACAAACCGAAATACGTCAATTTCACCGCAGAGATCTGCGTCCATTCGCGCTCGAGGCTGACCGGTTGCCATCGCTGCCTCGATCTCTGCCCGACCGGAGCGATCACGCCGGATGGCCATCACGTCAAAATCAACGCGGAGGTCTGCGCGGGTTGCGGCCAGTGCGCCGCGGCCTGTCCGACGGGCGCAGCAACTTATGCCCTGCCGCCGGCCGACGCGCTGCTTCACAAATTGCGCGCGATGCTGCTGACCTACCGCGAGGCCGGTGGCGCCGATGCCATTATGCTGTTCCACGACGGCCGACAGGGAAGCGCGCTAATCGATGCGCTCGCCCGCCACGGCGATGGGCTTCCGGCCAATGTGCTGCCGTTCGCCGTCAACGAGGTGACGCAGGTCGGACTCGAAGCGGTCGCGGCGTCCTTTGCCTATGGCGCGGCAGGGATCCGTTTTCTTCTGCAGTCAAGACCGTTGCACGACGTCGCCGGTCTTTCCCAAACCATAGCGATGGCTGATGCCATTGTTTCCGGGCTCGGATTTTCTGGCCAGCGCGTCTCGACGATCGAAACGGACGATCCGGATGTGCTCGGGGAGACACTGCGCGGACTAGAGCCCGGTCCGACCGTTGATCATCCTGCAACCTTCAAAACCGTCGGCAAGCGACGCGATCTGCTTCGCTTCGCCCTAAGTGAGCTGCACCGCGTCGCACCCGCGCCGACCGACGTGATCGCCCTGCCAGAAGGCGCGCCGTTTGGTGCGATCAGCGTCAATGTGGACGGATGCACCTTGTGCCTGTCCTGCGTCTCGGTCTGTCCCACCGCGGCTCTCCGCGACGATCCGGAACGTCCCGTGCTCAAATTCGTCGAAGACGCCTGCGTTCAGTGTGGACTATGCCAGAGCACCTGTCCGGAAAAGGTCATTACGTTGAAGCCGCGGATCGACTTCCGCGCCGCCACGGCTCCGCCCCTGATCATCAAGGAAGAAGAGCCGGCGCTTTGCATCCGCTGCAACAAGCCGTTCGGCGTCAAAAGCACGATCGACAAGATCGCGGCGAAGCTCGAGGGGCGGCACTGGATGTTTCCGGCAAACGACAAGCGGATCGACGCCATCAGGATGTGCGCCGACTGCCGCGTCACCACCATGAGTGAACAGCAGTTCGATCCCTTCGCTGGCGTACCCGAACGCACCCCGCCGCGCACTACAGATGACTATTTGCGCGAGCGGGAGCGCAAGGGTTAGCTATTTGGCGGTCGCGCGCGCCAGGAATTCGGTCAGCGCCTTGCGGTCTTCCGCCGAGCTAATGCGCTGCTCCGGCATTTTTGTGCCAGGCGTATAGGCGTTCGGACCGAGTTCGAACAATTTTGACACTGTCTCGGGCGTCCATACGATGTCCATGCCTTTGAGGGCGTCGGAGAAACGATAGCCAGGCAGCGACGCGATCCTGCGGCCGTACAAGCCCGCGAGCGTGGGGCCGGCGCGTTGCGCATCCTTCTCGGACAGGGTGTGACAGGCAACGCACGCCCTGAACACCTCGGCGCCGTGATTTCCCGCATAGGCAGCAAGCGGATCGCCCAGCGTGGCTTGCAACGATGAGCCGATGGGTTCGCCAGTCCGCGCGTTCCAACGCCGGATTTTGCCGTCGGCACCGCCCGTCAGCAATGTTGCGTTGTCCCGCAAGAAAGCGACCGACCACACGGGCGAACCTGGATCGACCAGCGTTCGCACGATGCTTCGTGCCTTTCGGTCGATGACCGCCACAACACCGCCAATTCCCGCAGCTGCGACCGACGTGCCGTCCGGAGAGATTGCCAGCGCGACAATCGGCGTCTGGCCAGCTTGCACCTCGCCGCCTTCCTGGCCCTCCGACATCAGAAAGCGTAGTTTCCCGTCGGCACCACCCGTTGCGATCTCGCCGTCAGGCGCGACTGCCACGGCGTTAAGGGGTGAGCCCAGTGTGATGACATTTGGGGTGCCACCCACAAGTGGCCAGATCCTCAACTCACGATCGTAACCCACGCTCACCAGCGATCGTCCATCCGGCGTGAATGCGACGCCGTTGACGTTCTGCGAATGCCCTTCCAGCACCTGCTGCGCGCCGTCGCCGAGCGACCAGATACGAACCGTATGGTCCCAGGAGGCTGAAGCTAATCTTGCACCATCGGGCGAGGCGGCAAGTGAAACGATCGGTGCGGCATGACCATCGAAAACCCGATCCGGCTGCTGCCTGCCGGGCGTCCAGATCGCTACCTTCGCGTCCGCTCCCGCGGTCGCCATTCGCCCATCCATCAGGAAGGCAACTGCGTTCACCGAATCAGCGTGAAACCGAAGGACCTGCTCTGCGGATTCGGTCTTGAGCGACCATCGGATTGCGGCGGTGTCGAAGCTGCCCGACAGAACACTGTTGCCATCACTGGAAATCGCAATCGCCCGCACAGGCCCGCCGTGACCTGTCAGTTGCGCTTGCGCCGACGCTGAATGAAGCGCCAGCATAGCGGCAATGATGCGGAGACTTGGGACCCAATTCATCTGCGGTTTATAGATCGTCCGGGCATGTCACCGGCGGTTATGCGGGATATTTGCGCTCGCTCGGTCTCGTCAACGATTGAAGCCGTTGTTCGGTTTCCATGCTGCACCGCAAGGAAGGAATGGCCCCGCTACTCAATGCCGCAATGGCTGTTGTCAGCTTGAACCGGGCATAGCCTGATCCTATGCTTGATTTGGCACGTCGAGGACGACGTCATGCAAATGCGACCTAAAACGTATCTGCATTTCATCTCGTTGTGGCGCTCACTTCGCGATGCGATACCGCCACACCATGACAATGTGCCCGCTGAAGGGTCACCGTCCCTCATCTACACCGCGGTCGTGCTGGCGCTTCTCTTAGCCATTCTGGAAGTAGACGCTCATCGAGGCGAACTGGAATCGCTTGGTCTCGTAGGGAGCGACTACCCCATCCAAGCTGCTTTTTTAAGCCCGTAACGCTCGCCGCTCGACCAAGCTTTCGTTCGACCTCGAAGGCTCTTTCAGGCGCGGATCTATTTGCCAGCTCGCCCCTCGCACATGCCAGCGACCTGGTTGAAGGTCTGCTTGCGCAACAATCGGCATTCTGCTTAGCGCTTCGTCTCCCTCGGATAGACCAATGAACGGTCCTCAAAGTCCTCGACTGGCAGCTTGCCGCCACGAGCGCTTTGCATTTCCTGCAACGTCGACGTGCTTCCCGTTCCGGCGCGCCCGATCGTCGAGACCGAGTGTGATCGCGGGATGCTGGTCACAGCAACAAGCAGACCTACGGCGGCGATTACGGAGGCAACCAGAAGCTTCATACGAAATCTCCTGCTCGGTTAGAATCCAGGAAAGTCTTGGAGCGATCTGATTAGTGCGAAGCGCGACGCGAGGGTGTGAGCCGCCTCACACCTCCGGAGATTCTTGCGCTGACCGCTTGTCAGGTTCCTGATTTGGAACCCGTGCAGATCAAGTCGGTTTCGTCTCCGCAGCGAGATTCGCTGACCGCGCGGGACGGCAAGGCCTGTACCTGGCTAGCCAGTAAAGCGAACAATCTTCAGGAGGCGTCGCAAGACGGCACAGATTGGCGCGCTTACCGCCCAGCTGAAACCCCTCTCGTCGACGGTTGCCGCTTGTCTTGTCGTTTAGCGGAAATCTAATCCCACGGCGTTTTGGGAGTTTTGCAACACTATCTCCCTTAGAACGGAGATTCCATAACTGCTCATTCCGCGAATCGCGGCGATAGAGAAAGGGCGAGGGCCCTCCCCAAGCTGCTGGCATTTTTCTTTGGCACGTTGGCTGCCTCGACACGTATACGCATTGTCGATCGGGCGCATCCATCGCGCGCGACCATCAGCCTCCCAAGAGTCTCAATAAACTTTGATCACGCTCAACCTATAGTAGTGCTACTGTCAGTTGGTGGTAAGAATGGTCAGCGAACATAAATCCAACAGAAAGCTTAGTCGTATTCGCACGTCCGCCGTCGATCTGCAGCACCTACGATACGCGGTGGCAGCAGCGGATCACGGCAGCTTTCGGCGCGCGGCCGAA
>JBATYU010000248.1:0-1736 GCA_049674245.1 Bradyrhizobium sp.
GATCCAGATTTTCCAGCGACAGGGAACTTGTCGCAAAGCTCACTTCACCTGATCGCCCGTGTGCGACGACATGGATCGCGTTGAGATCCGAACGTCCTCTGAGAGCTAGCGCCATCTGCGCGGGCGCTGGGGCTCCGGGATCGAGCACGATGGCTTCGACGTCTGGCCGCAGCCCTGCGAGGAATGTCTCGAGATCAGAAATGCTGGGATCGATGAAAGCAACTTCGTGACGTGTGGCCATGGAGGTTCCTTGCGCAAAAGCTTGCGCGGTAGTCGCGGATTGAAAAATGTGCTGATTGACCAATGGCAAAACGGCGTTGGGCTCACCGCAGACCAAATCTATTGGACCGTTCGCGAGTCCCGCAGTTCGCTGGGATGGAAATTGAGATGTCGGTAAGAAAGTTCTCCGTCTAACGCGAGCTCGAACCGATCGGTTCGCTCGGCCTTCGAGTTTACAAGGCGACCCACTGCACTCTCCTCAACTCTGCTGACGCAGAGCAGGTGCAACGGCACGCTAACAGTCACAAAAATTTCCAACCAAATATTGCCGACGACAGCAAGCGCTAAGGCGCTGTCACCGAGCTAAACTGCGGCTCTTTGTGAAAGATTGCGACGACCATAACCCCTGCCCGTTTCATGCTTCGCCCCCTGTAGGCCGCGCATGTCGAAATTTTTTTGTAAGTTCTTTGGCGTTTTAGTTTTTTGATTTAATTTGTTTTATTGGAGCGAAGCGAACGACCCCAGTACGTGATGCTATATTCGCCGCACCATTCATTTACCTTATTTGCAGCAGACTTGCCGCAATTTTGCCCCAACGTCTATAGCCGAATGATCAAACTCCCCTTCAAAATGAATCTGGCGGTGAGCGCTGAATAAAACAGCGTCTTCCGGGGGTTGCCAGATTTAATCGTGATGGCAGATCCTGTTCCTGCCGAGGAACTCCAGCTTTTTCTTGATTTGATGCATTGCTGCAACTGACCCGTAAGCCAAGTAAAACCGATTCGCGCCTCAGATCAGTCGCAAATAGAGCACTAGAACGTGCATGTTTGGCCATCCCCCGTTCGCGATTGGCCGGGGGACAACTAAAATACATTCTCGTTCGGACTTGGTCCGGGCTGATTGATTGCCGGCGCGCTGAGCGTCGCGGAATGCCAATGGTGTGCTAGTCGCAGGCCTTTCTGATAGTCCGCTAAAAACGCGAGCGTTGCTCAGGCGCGATCGCGCCGGGCTCAGACCTTTTGCTGCGCGCCACCAACATTCACCGTTATGTTTTGGATTTCGCTCCGTCCTCCGGGATAACTGACCTCCACGCTCAATTTGTCCGCCCCTGAAAACTCCGGTCCGGATTTATAGATCGCGATATAGGCCGGCACTTCGAGTGCCAGGCACGCCTTGTAATTGGTCGCTTTCACTTTCGCGGTTTTGACAACGACCTTTCCGGCTGCCGGAGGAGTGAGCAAGCGGATGGTCGGAAGCGGCCCGGAGGTGCAGTCTTCCCGTACATTCAAGTACAGCCCGATTTGGGTATCCTTGTTCGGAAGCGCCTTGACCGAGCGTTCGACGCTTGGCACCGGGCTCTGCGCCGCTGCGGGCGCAGCCAGCGCGAGCAAACCGGCCGCAACAATTGGGCGCTTCATGACCGCTCCTTGAGCCATCAGCCCTGACCGCGTTCTGTGGCGGGCCCAGCGCGTCGGCTAAATCGGCTATTTCTGCCGGAACGAATGATTGAACGACAT
>JBATYU010000249.1:0-7443 GCA_049674245.1 Bradyrhizobium sp.
ACTCTGGCAACATGGATCGACCTTAGCCCGCCGATACTGCAAAAATTGCGCGGCGCACCACAGCGGAGAGCGTGAACCCTATGTCGGTACGTCATACCCTGCTTGCAGCGGCCACAATCGCCATGGCCGCCTCGGTGATCTCACCGGCATCGAGCCAGACGCTGCGCTATGCCAACCAGGGCGATCTCAAATCGCTCGATCCCTATACGCTCAAGGAAACCACGACCATCGCCCATCATGCGCATGTCTATGAGGGCCTGGTCACCCGCGACAAGGATCTGAAGATCGTGCCTGCGCTCGCGGAAAGCTGGGAAACCTTGGACCCAAACCACTGGCGCTTCCATCTGCGCAAAGGCGTCAAATTCCACAACGGCGATCCCTTCACCGCCGACGACGTGATCTTTTCCGCCGAGCGCGTGCGTGCCACCGGCTCCAATTTTCTGACCAACGTTCCGGCCGACGCGAAATTCGTCAAGGTCGACGACTACACGGTCGATGTGATGCTCGACTCGCCCAATCCCATTCTGACGTCGCAATGGGACGGCTGGTTCATCATGGACAAGAAATGGTGCGAGGAAAACAGCTCGGTGGCGCCGACGCCGGCCTCGGCAACGACGCCGAGCTACGCCTCGCTGCACGAGAACGGCACGGGTCCCTTCTATATCGAGAGCCATCAGCCCGGCGTGAAGACCGTGTTCAAGGTCAACCCGAACTGGTGGGGCAAGCCCGAACATAATTTGAAGGAAATCGACTTCACGCCGATCGCCTCCGCCGCGACGCGCGTCGCCGCCCTGCTCTCGGGCGAAGTTGACGTCATCGAGCCGGTTCCGATCCAGGACATCGAGCGCGTCAATGCGAGCGGAACCGCCAAGGTTCTGACCGGGCCTGAACTGCGCACCATCTTCCTCGGCATGGACCAGGTGCGCGACGAGCTGCTGTACTCGAACGTCAAGGGCAAGAACCCGTTCAAGGACATCCGGGTGCGCGAGGCCTTCTACAAGGCGATCGATGTCGAGCTGATCAAGACCCGCGTGATGCGCGGCCTCTCGACGCCGTCGGCGCTGATGATCGCGCCGCAGCTGTTCGCGTTGTCGACGGACTTTACGCGCCCGAAATACGAGCCCGACGCGGCCAAGAAACTCTTGGCCGAAGCGGGCTATGCAGACGGCTTCGAAGTCACGATGGATTGCCCCAACGACCGTTACGTCAATGACTCCGCGATCTGCCAGGCGGTGGTCAGCATGCTGGCCCGCATCGGCGTCAAGGTCGAGCTCTTGGCCCAGCCGAAGCAGCAATACTTCGCCAAGGTGCTGAAGCCCGGTGGGTTCAAGACGTCGTTCTATCTGTTGGGCTGGACGCCGGCTTCATCGGACTCGCACAACGTGCTGCACGACATCATGGGCTGCCGGGGCGACGAAAAGGACCCCAACCGCGGCGAAGCCAATCTCGGCGGTTACTGCAACAAGGAGCTGGATACGCTGACCGACAAGGTTCTGCTCGAGACCGATACGGCCAAGCGCGACCAGATGATCAAGCAGGCCTATGAACTCGGGATCAAGGACTACGGCTATATCCCGCTGCACCAGCAGGCGCTGGCCTGGGGCGTCTCGAACAAGGTGAAATTGACCCAGCGTGCGGACAACGCGGTGCTGCTGTACTGGGCAACGAAACAGGAGTAGCAGCTTAAATGCGAAAGGTCCCGGGAGCCCCCGCTTCCGGGACCTTTGGTTACGGTTCGCAACGACGCGCGCCACACTTACAGGGAAGTGAAAGGATCACATGCTCGCTTTCACTCTTCGCCGGGCGATCCAAGCCATGGGCGTCATGATCGCGGTCGGCATCATCGCGTTCTCGATGTTCCGCTTTGCCGGCGACCCCGTCAACCAGATGGTCGCCATCGACACCTCGGCCGCCGAGCGCGCGGCGATCCGCCAGTCCCTCGGTCTCGACGATCCCGTTGCCGTGCAGTTCGCGCGCTATTTCGCCAACGCCGCGCAGTTCAAATTCGGCGTCTCTTACCAGTTTCGCCAGCCGGTCGCCGATCTCCTGAAGGAGCGGATGCCGGCGACGCTGGAGCTCGCCACCTGCGCCACCGTGCTTGCGATGGTGTTCGGCATCCTGATGGGCGTCTATTCGGCCTTGCGGCGCGATACGCTGCTAGCGAACGCGTTCCAGGCGATCTCGCTGATCGGAATCTCGCTGCCGACCTTCCTGATCGGCATTCTCCTGATCTATCTGTTCGCGGTGGTGCTGGGCTGGCTGCCGTCGTTCGGCCGCGGCGAGGTGGTGCGGATCGGCTGGTGGACCACGGGGCTACTGACGGTCTCCGGGTTGAAGGCGCTGATCATGCCTTCGGTCACGCTCGGCCTGTTCCAGATGACCCTCATCATGCGGCTGGTGCGCGCCGAGATGCTCGAGGTGCTGCGTACCGACTATATCCGCTTTGCCCGCGCGCGAGGCTTGACGACGCGCGCGATCCATTTCGGCCACGCGCTCAAGAACACGCTGGTTCCCGTCATCACTGTGGCGGGCCTGCAGTTTGGCTCGGTAATTGCATTCGCGATCATCACCGAGACCGTATTCCAGTGGCCTGGGATGGGATTGTTGTTCGTGCAAGCCGTGCAAAATGTCGATATCCCGATCATGGCGGCCTATTTGCTGATGGTGTCGCTGATCTTCGTCACCATCAACTTCTTGGTCGATATCCTCTACACCGTGGTCGATCCGCGCCTGCGCTCGACCATCGGCCGCGCGGCCTAACCATGAGCGACGCCGTCGTCCCCCACAAAGCCAGTTCGAGCGCACAGCGCACGCGCATTGTCCCGGCGGGCTGGCTGGCACGATTTGCCGAAAGTGACATGCTCTACTCATTCCGTCGCTCCCGCCTCACCATGGTCGCGGCCGCGGTAACGATTCTGTTTTTCCTGCTCGCGATCTTTGCGCCACTGCTTGCGGTGCAGAACCCGTTCGACCCGGCGCAGCTGCAACTGATGAACTCGCGCATCGCGCCGCTGTGGACGGCAGACGGCCAAAGCCCGTTCCTGCTCGGCACCGACGAACAGGGCCGCGACGTGTTTTCGGCGATCCTGTATGGTTTGCGCATCTCGCTCACCGTAGGCGTGCTCGGCGTGCTGTTCTCCGGCACGCTCGGAATCCTGCTCGGACTGATCGCGGGCTATGTCGGCGGCGCGGTCGATGGCCTGATCATGCGCATCGCCGATGTGCAGCTCACCTTCCCGGCGATCCTGATCGCGCTCCTCAT
Source organism: Bradyrhizobium sp. (assembly GCA_049674245.1). GTDB lineage: Bacteria > Pseudomonadota > Alphaproteobacteria > Rhizobiales > Xanthobacteraceae > Bradyrhizobium. Next base: position 3,263 of record JBATYU010000249.1, read on the forward strand.
CAACGGCGTCGCCAAATCCATGTTCGGCAACCGGCTCGACGCCATGAGCATGCTGGCGGTGCTGGTGTTCGCGATCGGCTTGAGCTTCTGGGTGCAATATGCGCGCACGGTGCGCGGCTCGGTCATGGTCGAGAAGAATAAGGATTACGTCGCAGCCGCTCGGCTGATCGGCCTGCCCGCACGCGTCATCATGCTGCGCCATGTGCTGCCCAACACGATGGGGCCGGTGCTGGTGATCGCGACCATCAATCTTGCGCTGGCGATCATCACGGAGGCAACACTGTCGTTTCTAGGCTCCGGCATGCCCGACACCATGCCGTCGCTCGGTACCCTGATCCGGATCGGCAACAATTATCTGTTTTCGGGCGAATGGTGGATCGTCGCCTTCCCGGGGCTGGCGCTCGCCGCGCTGATCCTCTTCATCAATCTGCTCGGCGACTGGCTGCGCGATGCGCTTAATCCGAAGCTGCGATGACCGGGCCCGTTCTCTCCGTGCGTAATCTTCAGGTGGAGTTCGCGCCTCGCGGGAGGACGCTGCGCGCCATCGACGGCGTGTCGTTCGATATCGCCAAGGGCGAAGTGTTAGGGGTGGTCGGCGAATCCGGCGCCGGCAAATCCGTCACCGGCCTTGCGATCGTCGGCCTGATCGACCCGCCCGGCCGCATCTCGGGCGGCGAGATTCTTCTGTCGGGCCTGCGAATCGACAACCTGCCGCCCGAGGAAATGCGCCGCATCAGGGGCAAGCGGATCGGCATGATCTTTCAGGATCCGCTCACCAGCCTCAATCCGCTGTACCGGATCGGCGACCAGATCATCGAGACCATCAAGACGCATAGCAACCTTTCGGAAACCGCCGCGCGAAAACGCGCCATCGAGCTGTTGGCCGAAGTCGGAATCCCGGCAGCCGAAAAGCGCATCGACGGCTATCCGCACGAATTCTCCGGCGGCATGCGCCAGCGCGTGGTGATTGCGCTTGCGATCTGCGCCGAGCCCGAGCTGATCATCGCCGATGAGCCCACGACGGCGTTGGACGTCTCCGTACAAGCCCAGATTATCTCATTGATCAAACGTCTCGGCCGCGATCACGGCACCGCCGTGATGCTGGTGACGCACGACATGGGGGTGATCGCCGAGACGTCCGACCGCGTCGCGGTGATGTATTCCGGCCGCATCGCCGAAATCGGCCCGGTGCAGGACGTGATCCAGAACCCGCTGCATCCCTACGCCAGGGGATTGATGGGCGCGATCCCGACGCTTGCGGGCGAAGACAAGCGGCTGGTGCAGATTCCGGGTTCGATGCCGCGGCTGTCGGCGATCCCGTTGGGCTGCCCGTTCAACCCGCGTTGCGCCTTTGCCTTTGACCGCTGCCGGGTCGAACGGCCGGAACCGATCCGGCACGGTGCGCAGGCCGTTGCCTGCCACCTCTATGACGCGAGCGCAAAGGACACCGCGGCATGAGTGCGGCGCCCTTTGTCGAGGTGAGACAGCTGCGCCGCGCCTTCGACGTCTCAAGACCGTGGCTCAACCGCGTGCTCGAAGGCGGTCATCCGGATTCCTTGAAGGCGGTGGACGGCGTGACCTTCGATATCAGGAAGGGCGAGACCTTTGCCCTGGTCGGCGAATCCGGCTCGGGGAAGACCACGGTAGCGCGGATGGTGGTCGGACTGTTGCAGCCTAGCTCAGGCGAAGTCGTGATCGACGGCGTATCGATGATCGACCCCAGGCAGGCTCAGGCGCGCCAGCTTCTGCGCCGCCGCATCCAGATGGTCTTTCAGGACCCCTACGCGAGCCTCAATCCGCGCTTCCGGGTCGATGCCATCGTGGCCGAGCCGATCCGCGCGTTCGACCTGATCCAGGGCGAGCAGAACATTCAGGACAGGGTCGGCGAGCTGTTGAGCCTGGTCGGCTTGCACGCCGACGACGGCATGAAATATCCGCACGAATTCTCCGGCGGACAGCGGCAGCGGATCGCGATTGCGCGCGCGCTCGCCTCCGAAGCCGAATTCATCGTCTGCGACGAGCCGACCTCGGCGCTCGACGTCTCGGTGCAGGCGCAGATCCTCAATCTGATGCGCGACCTGCAGGACAAGTTCGGCCTGACCTACCTCTTCATCAGCCACAATCTTGCCGTGGTGCGGCACATGGCGAACCGGATCGGGGTGATGTATCTCGGCCGCATCGTCGAGATCGCGGAAAGCCGCGAATTGTTCGCTGCCCCCCGCATGCCCTATACCAAGATGCTTTTGGGCGCGGTGCCGGATCTGGCGATGTCCGGCCGGCAGCGGATTCCAGTCCAAGGCGAAATCCCCAATCCGATCGATCCCCCACCCGGCTGCGCCTTCAACCCGCGCTGCCCGCTGGCCTTCGACCTCTGTCGCCGCGAGGCCCCGGCGCTGATCGACGGCGTCGCTTGCCACGCCGTCAACCTGGCCCCGGCGCCAGCGTAATCACGGGGATGTGCGAGAAGCCCATGCTGCGGCGCGTGTTGGCATACCAGACTTACTGTGATCAAGTGCCGCCCGCATCGCGCCAGAAAAACAATGGATTTTAATGAGCAAGATCAACCCCGATCCGTTCACGACCAGGCCTGAAATCGAGGGCACCTTTGGCGTCGTGACATCCACCCACTGGATCGCCACCGCGGTCGGGATGGCAACTTTGGAAAAGGGCGGCAACGCCTTTGATGCCGCTGTCGCGACCGCCTTCACGCTGCAGGTGGTCGAGCCGCATCTCAACGGTCCCGGCGGCGACGTCCCGATCATCGTGCATGATACGAGGCGCGGCGCTACCCAGGTGATTTGCGGCCAGGGTCCCGCGCCGGCGCGCGCCACCATCGCACATTACCGCAGCGAGGGCCTCGAGATGGTGCCCGGCACCGGCCTGCTCGCGGCCTGCGTGCCCGGCACCTTCGAATCCTGGATGCTGCTCTTGCGCGACTACGGCACGATGCGACTATCCGATGTGCTGGAGCCCGCGATCGCTTACGCCCGCGACGGCTATCCGCTGGTCGAGCGCGCTTCCGCCACGATCAAGACCGTCGAGCAGATGTTCCGCCAGCACTGGAAGACTTCGGCCGCGGTTTATTTGCCGAATAACGAAGTGCCAAAACCCGGCACGCTCTTCACCAACAGGCAATTTTCGGAAACCTATGCCCGCATCCTGAAAGAGGCGGAGAGCGCGGGCTCAGATCGCGCCGCCCAAATCGAACGCGCGCGAAAAACCTGGTCGCAGGGTTTTGTTGCGGAGGCGATCGACAGATTCTGCCGGACCCAGGAGGTGATGGACGTCTCGGGCTCGCCGCATAAGGGCGTGCTAAGCGCCGACGACATGGCGCGCTGGCAGCCAACGATCGAGGCACCCCTGACCTACGATTACGGCCGCTACACCGTCTGCAAGGCCGGCGTCTGGAGCCAGGGCCCGGTGATGTTGCAGCAGCTGGCGCTGTTGAAGGGTTTTGCACTCGACGGGCTCGATCCCGCCGGCCCCGAATTCATTCACCTGCAGGTCGAATGCGCCAAACTCGCCTATGCCGATCGCGAGAAGTTTTATGGCGATCCGAACTTTTCCGAAATCCCGATCGTCACGCTGCTGTCGGATGCCTACAACGACGAGCGCCGCAAGCTGATCTCGGAAAAAGCGTCGCTCGACTTCATTCCGGGCTCGGTCGAAGGTTTTGGAGCGGTGGTAAAACTGCGCCGCGCGGAGGGCAACCGCGAAGCCGTCGGCGCCATGGGCGCGGGCGAACCGACGGTCGGGCGTTTCGGCGAGGTGCGCGGCGATACCGTGCATTTCGACATCATCGACCAGGCCGGCAACATGGTCTCGGCGACGCCATCCGGCGGCTGGCTGCAATCTTCGCCCGTGATTCCCGAACTCGGCTTCTGCCTCGGCAGCCGCGCGCAGATGTTCTGGCTGGAAGAAGATCATCCGGCCGCGCTGGCGCCGGGCAAGCGTCCGCGCACCACGCTTTCGCCGACGATCGCGCTGCGCGACGGCGAGCCGTATCTTGCCTGGGGATCGCCCGGCGGCGACCAGCAGGATCAATGGACCACGCAATTCTTTCTGCGGCACGTTCACGCCAGGATGAATCTGCAGGAAGCGATTGACGCGCCTGCGTGGCACTCGGAGCACTTCCCGATCTCGTTCTGGCCGCGCACCGCGCGACCAGGCGTGCTCGTGGT
>JBATYU010000250.1:0-7422 GCA_049674245.1 Bradyrhizobium sp.
TCACGCATTTCCGCGAAGCCTCCTGGGAAGAGGCGCTCGACATCGCCGCCAAGGGTCTTGTGAAGATCCGCGACGAGAAGGGCGTCAAGGCGCTGGCCGGCTTCGGTTCGGCCAAGGGCTCCAACGAAGAGGCCTATCTGTTCCAAAAACTGGTGCGCACCGGTTTTGGCTCCAACAATGTCGATCACTGCACGCGGCTGTGCCACGCCTCCTCGGTCGCGGCGCTGATGGAAGGCTTGAATTCCGGCGCGGTGTCGGCGCCGTTTGCGGCCGCCATGGACGCCGAAGTGATTATCGTGATCGGCGCCAATCCGACGATCAACCATCCTGTCGCCGCGACCTACATCAAGAACGCAGCCAAGAACGGCGCCAAGCTGATCGTGATGGACCCGCGCAGGCAATCGCTGTCGCGCCATGCCTACAAGCACCTCGCGTTCAAGCCCGGCAGCGACGTCGCGCTATTGAACGCGATGATCCACACCAGCATCACCGAAGGCCTGACCGACGAGCAATATATCGCGGGCTACACCGAGGGGTATGACGAGCTCAAGCAACGCATCAAGGAATTCACGCCGGAGAAGATGGAGCCGATCTGCGGCATCCCGGCCGAGACCCTGCGCGAGGTGGCACGGCTATATGCGCGGGCGAAGGCATCGATCATCTTCTGGGGCATGGGCATCAGCCAGCATGTCCACGGCACCGACAATGCGCGCTGCCTGATCGCGCTTGCCCTTATCACCGGCCAGGTCGGCCGTCCCGGCACGGGCTTACATCCGCTGCGCGGCCAGAACAACGTGCAGGGCGCATCCGACGCCGGGCTAATTCCGATGTTTCTGCCGGATTATCAGCCGGTCGGCCGCACCGACCTGCGCGCGCCGTTCGAAAAGCTCTGGCATCAGGAGCTCGATCCGGTGCGTGGCCTCACCGTGGTCGAGATCATCCACGCGATCCATGCGGGAGAGATCACCGGCATGTATATCGAGGGCGAGAACCCCGCGATGTCCGACCCCGATGTGCAGCATGCGCGCGCGGCGCTGGCAAAACTCGATCACCTGGTGGTGCAGGATTTGTTCGTCACCGAGACCGCGTTCCACGCCGACGTTATTTTGCCGGCTTCCGCCTTTGCGGAAAAATCCGGCACCTTCACCAACACCGACCGCCGCGTGCAGCTCGCGCGCGAGGTCATAAGACCGCCCGGCGATGCCAGGCAGGATCTCTGGATCATCCAGGAAATCGCCAGGCGGATGGGGCTGCCCTGGAATTACGCCGGACCTGCCGACGTCTTCACCGAGATGACGCAGGTGATGCCGTCGCTCAACAACATCACCTGGGAGCGGCTGGTGCGCGAGGGCGCGGTGACCTATCCGGTCGACGATCCGCAAAAACCCGGCAACGAGATCATCTTCACCGCGGGTTTCCCGACCGAAAGCGGCCGCGGCAAGATCGTGCCCGCGCATGTGATCCCGCCCGACGAACTGCCGGACGACGAATATCCGATGGTGCTCTCGACGGGCCGCGTGCTCGAGCACTGGCACACCGGCTCGATGACTCGGCGCGCCCATGTGCTCGACCAGATCGAGCCGGAGGCGGTGGCGTTCATGTCGCCGAAGGACATGCGGCGGATGAAGGTCTGGCCCGGCGACCTGGTGCGGCTGGAGACGCGCCGCGGCGCCGTCGAGATAAAAATCCGCTCCGACCGCGACGTGCCGGAGAACATGGTGTTCATGCCGTTCTGCTACGCGGAAGCGGCCGCCAACCTCTTGACCAATCCGGCGCTCGATCCGTTCGGCAAGATTCCCGAATTCAAGTTCTGCGCGGTGCGCGCCGAAAAGGCCGAGATACGCACCGCGGCGGAGTGACCAAGGTCAGTCAAACCGGACCGCGGTGCTATTCGCCCCGCAGACCATCGCCGCTACGCGTTCGTCGGGGGCCGGCGCGTATTTGCCCGACAGCAGCGCGGCAAAGGCGGCAGCACCCCCGGGCTCCGCCACGACGCGGACCTTGTCCCACAGCGCCCGCTGCGCCGCGCGGATGTCGTCGTCGGAGACCAGCACCACGCGTTCGACGAAGGCTTGCGCGATCGGGAACATGATTTTTCCGACGCGCTTTGGCGCCAGCGAGTCCGCCGCGATGCCGTCGGTCTCTGCATCCACCGGCTCGCCTGCCGCCAGCGCCCGCCAGAGGGTAGGCGACCCCTCGGGCTCGACCGCGATGACCTTGACCCGGCCGCGAAACCAGGCGGCGATGCCACCGATCTGGCCGCCGCCGCCGACCGCGACCAGCAGCGTGTCGACGTCAGGCAGATCGGCGTCGATCTCGCAGCCGATGGTGCCCTGTCCCAACAGAGTTCCCGGCTGGTCGAACGCGTGCACGGCCAGCGCGCCGCGCTCCACGACGAACAATTCGCTCGCCGCCAGCGCATCGGCATAGCGCTCGCCTGCGACCACCAGATTTGCCGCGTAGCTCCGAACGCGTTCGGCCTTTGCCGGCGAGGTCACGCTGGGCAGGAAGATGGTCGCGGGCACGCCGAGCCGCATCGCCGCATACGCTACCGCCGCGCCATGATTGCCACCGGACGCCGCGACCACACCACAGACCGGGATCGTCTGCGTCAGCAGGTTGGCAAACGCGCCCCGCGCCTTGAACGAACCCGAGTGCTGCAGGCATTCGAGCTTCAGCGCGAGCGGCCTTGGCTCGGCGCCGAAATCCGCCAGGTCGACATGGATGATCGGCGTATGGCGGATGTGCGGCCGGATCAGCCGCTCGGTTTCGGCAATGCGGTCCGGCGTGATCGAGGTGTCCAATGGCATTCGCGGCGCTCCGGCGGGATTGACTTTTATTTAGGGAGTTAGCAAATTAACGAAATGATGACAACCGACACGATCAAGGCCCTCGCTAATGCACGGCGGCTGACGATTCTCGATTGGCTGAAGGATCCCCGCGCCCATTTCCCGCCGCAGGTCGATGGCGATCTGGTCAAGGACGGCGTCTGCGCGCTGCTGCTCGCCGAGAAGCTGGGAATCACCCAGGCCACGCTGAGCGAGCACATGCGGGTGCTGGTCCAGGCCGGGCTGGTGCTGCCGAAGCGCATCAAACAGTGGACGTTCTATCGGCGCGACGAAAAGCGCATCCGTGCCATCAAGGCCGACCTGGTGGCCAATTTGTGAGCAGCGGGCGGCGTCGCGCGGCATTGGCACGCGCCGGAAGATGGGCCGACGTTCAGTTCGGGCCGCGGGCTGCCGCGGCAGCCTGCTGGGCGATCTTGTTTTGCGCGATAATTCCCTCGAGCCGCGCGATGTTTTCCAACAGGCGCTGGCTGGTCAGGACCAGGAAGTAATAGCCGAATTGCGGATTCTGAAAGTAGATCTCGAGCAGCTTTTCGTAGGTGATGGTCAGCACATGCCCGTCCTCGATGCATTCGATCGTCGCCGTGCGGCGGTTATCGGGCGTAAGAAAGCCAAGTTCGCCCATCAGACGTCCCGGCGGAAGCTCGACGCCGATTTCCTTCACCAGGAATCTTCCGGTGACGGTCAGCAGCATTTCGTGAGCGGCATCGTCCTTCTTGAACAAGACATCGCCCTTGCGATATTTGCGCTCGGTCATGAACGGCTTCAGCCATTCCATCGACGTGTCGCCCTGCGTCGCGCCGCGTGCCATCTTCACGAGATTGAGCATTTGACGGAGGCGATAGGCATTGATGGGAACCATCAGCAGGTACAAGAGAAAAGTCGTGACGGTTCCGGTGAGCGCGCCGAAGGCGGCGAAGAAAGCGCAACCGATCATGTTCGCGACCCGCAGCGGCACCATGGTCTGCGTCAAGAGCGTGGCGACAAAGAAGATCGCGCCGACCAGGGCAAACATGTTGGCAAGCGTGATGTTGTGCAGAAAAATTTCCAGCAGGCGATCGAAGATCGCGTCATACGTGACGTTGTTGGGGTCGAGACCCATTTGCACCAGGATCTTCGCGATCCTGAGGTTGTCGGTTGCTGCGTCGAGAATGCGATTCAGCACCGTGGACAGGTCTGCATTGATGAAGTTCATCGGATCTTCCGGGCCGGCCTCGGCGAGGCGAACGTCTTTGAAAATGGACGTGAAGACCTATAGCAGTTCCTCGCAGCGAATACGATTCCACCGCCGGGCAAAGATGCCGTCGCTGGCTCGTGAAAGGTTCATTTGATTGGTCAACCGGCCTCAGCGCCCGTGATAGCCGCGTCAGATCCCCGGCACGGCGGGATCGTTAATGGTGAAACAGCCCCGGCAGATAAACGGCGACTTTCAGTGCCATCACGGCCGCGACGGCCGCCGCCGCCGCCAGTATCTTTAGCGCGTGCATAGAAAACCGCTTAGCGATCGCCAGATAGACTGCCGCCGCACCTGGTCGGCTCGCGTCTCGGCTTGCGGCGGGTTGGGGAGCCAGTTTGAAGGGTACGCCTTGCGTCAGCATCGTCATATCACGAACCCTTCAGTTGCCGCCTGACGGCTTCGGTCATTTCGCCGACGAAGGCAGCCATTCGCTGCCGGGCACTCGCCGATAGATGCGCCAACGATCCGAGCTGCGCGGCCAGCGGATTGCCCTTATTTTCAAGATCGAGTTCGATCGTCTCGGACGGATATATGGTTGCGCACCCCGCCGGCCGGGTATTCCGTTTTGCAAACGACAGGGCCGAGGTCTCAAGCAGGAAAATTCCGCCAATCTGTCCGTTGACGTCACGGGCCACCCAAAAGCCTTCCATATTGCGGCCGATGAAAAACGCCGAGATCGCCTCGCTGACAATGCTGGGGTCGAGCGGCTGAAATTGCGCGGTGACCGCGGCCATGGCGGCCTCCTCACGAATCTAGCGGCCATGATGTGCCGACGATGGCGTAGGAATGCGAGATGGGAGGCCGTTGCATCTCATAAGAGAAATATAAAGATGCCCGAGAGGGATGGCGCAGCTCCGCATCCTGGCAGGACTTATACCTTGCTTATGAGAGACAGCGGGAGGGCGCCTCGATTTCCTATGCCGTCAGACGCATCTTCGAACCAATGGCTCACACGAGCCGGCACGGAGTTCGAAGATGGCTCACTATCTTACTCGCGACGATAGACATCGCGGCCTGTCCCACGGCAATGAAAACCAGTCGCCTCTCGGCGGCTACCGCTTTGGCCGCGCCCGCGGATCGCACGGGCAGGGGCGCGCAGCGCTACGCCGCGTCGGCGGCTATTTGAGAAGCGTGATCCAGGCGATCGCCAATTCAAAACTGCGGCGCATGGAGCGCGAGCTCGAGCTTCGCGGGATTTACCGCGACCCGGCGGAAGATAGCTGGATGCGCAAATCCCAATCGACAGAGCGTTCGTGACGAGGCGGCCGGCCATCTCGCGGCCGCCACTTGGGATTCATCTTCTTCGTGCGGAGCGCCACATGCGACAGGTTCCGTTCACCGTATCGGTTCTGGCTTTCCTTCTGCGCAGCGCTGCCGGCGCCTTGGTGACATTCTTATGCTCATCCTGGGACGGGCCGCGCGGAAAATACAGGCCGCAGGACCACTATATGCGAGGTCCTGGGCCGAAATGGCGCGAAAAGCATGTTCTCGACCGCGCATCGGCCGGCGGCACCTGAGTTCAGGCATCCGGCCCGAACGACCCGCGCAACCACCACACTAGCGCAGATAGTTTCCGCGCAAGGCAAGCCCTCTCCACAACTTGTCGTCGCGCTTGATAGGTTTGCTGACGGAGGACACCTTTGGTTGGCTGATTTCCATCGCCGCCGCGAAGATGTGCTTGAGGCGGCCATCGTCGATTCGCGCAAGGTATTGACGCAAGACCGTTGAAGTAAGTTCATTCGGCCGCAGAATAGCGGCGCATAGCTCGGCACTGGTCCGGCGAAAAAAGCAGAAATCCGGCTTGCTGTCGTGCCGGCGAGCGAGCCTGTCGATCTCGCTTGCGATTGCCATCACCGCCAATCTGTCGGCATTATCCAATGTTACGGCGAAGCGCAGAACCGCCAGTTGCCAAGCGCGCAATGTCCTGGCGTGCCATTCGTTTCCGGGGACGCATGAACTCATTTGAGCGGCCTCTACGACGTAGCGACCGAATCCTTGAGGGAACGGCGGCCGTGCCAGCTTTCGCTGGGACAAGCGATATCCTCGTCGCCGATTTCCGCGATTGCGCTTGCGACTTCCGCTTTTGCTGCATCGTCCAATTCGACGATTGGCAGGCGGGTGTTCGGCGACATGAAGCCGAGCAGGCACAGGGCATATTTCAGGGCGGCCGGGTTCTCCTTGGCGAGCGCAGCGGCGAGCCGCGCCAGCCGGCTTTGCAGATATCGCGCGGACTGCCATCGCCCCTGCCGGCAGCTGGAAAAGATCGCCCGGCACAGATCCGGTGCGATGTTCGAGACCAGCGATATGCAGCCGTCCCCGCCGGTCGCGATGACGGCGAGCGCAGTTGCGTCGTCTCCCGACAACAGCCGAAACCCGGGTGGTACCCGCGAACGCAGGCGCATCGGACGCGCAACATCGCCGGTGCCATCCCTCAATCCGATGAACTGCCTCGATTCCACGAGCCGCGCGAGGGTGTCATCTGCCAGTTCGCGGATAGTCCGCGAAGGGATGTCGTGCAGAATGATGGGAAGGTCAGTCTGTTCGGCGACGGCGCGAAAGTGCGCCTCAATGCCGGCCTGCATCGGCTTGTTGTAGTAAGGCACCACCGAAAGCACCGCATCGGCGCAGGCCGCCTCGGCGCGGCGCGTCAGCTCGATGGCCTGGCTGGTCGAATTCGAACCCGCCCCGGCAATGACGCGGCCGCGTCCATGCGCGATCTCGACGGCAGTCCGGATCATGCTCTCGTGCTCGACCGGCGTCAGGGTCGAAGCCTCGCCGGCGGTTTCGCAGACGACGATTGCCGGCACCCCGGCAGAGATCTGCCGTTCGCAAAGTTCTGCGAAAGCTTCACGGTCAACCGCGCCGGTTTCATCGAATGGCGTGGGAAGATCGGGTATGTAGCCCGTCAACCAGGCGGGGGGATTTGCGGCTGCTGTCATGGAATTTCACGCTGCGTTTTCCATCTGGCCGAAGCCGCGCCGGTAGGCCGAAAGCACGAGCCCTTGCTGGCATCTGACGCCCGCCTCGATGCGAAAACCCATCTGCTCCAGTCTGCTGCGGATTTTCAGGCAGAAGCCGCTTTCGCGCGAAGAGATCAGGACGGCAATGGCGGCGGTGGCAGAGAGGAATTGCGAGATCTGGGCCAGTGCAGCTTCGATACCAGCGAGCGAGTTCTGACCCGTGATCAGGCCGACCGCGTGCTGACCCTTTGGAATGCGGCAGGTCGCGGCGGTGGCCGCGCGAATGAATCCGCGCCGCCGTAGCGCAAGGCAGAGTTCCAAACTATCGCTGCCGACGACGATAGCGCGATGCAGATAGGACAGGCGGGTGAGCCCGATC
>JBATYU010000251.1:0-14181 GCA_049674245.1 Bradyrhizobium sp.
AAGCCGGGCTCGATCGGCCTGATGCTGCCGGGTATCGAGATGGACGTGGTGTCGCTGGACGATCCCAGGCAGGTGATGCCGACAGGCGAAGTCGGCGAAATCCGCATCCGCGGGCCCAACGTCACCAAGGGCTACTGGAAGCGGCCGGAGGAGACCGCGGAAGCTTTCGTCGGCGATCGCTTCCTGACCGGCGATATCGGCTACATGGACGCCGACGGGTATTTCTACCTGGTCGACCGCAAGAAGGACATGATCATCTCCGGCGGATTCAACGTCTATCCGCAGATGATCGAGCAGGCGATTTATACCCACCCCGCGGTGCACGAAGTGATCGTGATCGGCATTCCCGACGATTACCGCGGCGAGGCCGCGAAGGCGTTCATCAAGCTGCGCGCGGATGCGAAGCCATTTACGCTGGATGAATTGCGCGGCTTCCTCGCCGGCAAGCTCGGCAAGCATGAGCTCCCGGCGGCGGTCGAACTTGTCGACGATCTGCCGCGCACGCCGGTTGGCAAATTGTCGCGTCATGAATTGCGCAATCTGCAGCCGGCGCAACCGAAACAACAGCTCGCACCGGCAGATCGGCTATGAACGACGCTGAACCTCGAAAACTCGTCATTCCGGGATGCGCACCCGGAATCCATAACCCCGAATCGTGGTTATGGATTCCGGGCTCGCTCGCGGAGCCTGTCATCGGGCCGGCCAGCGGCCGGACCCGTTGGCTCGCGCCCCGGAATGACGGCCGTGATTTGGTAGCCGATTATTCTCATTCGCTCACAGGAGGATCCGATGGATCTCGCTTTCAGCAAGGAAGAGATGGCGTTCCGTGACGACGTGCGAACGTTTTTCCGCGACAACGTGCCGCCGGCGACGCGGCAGAAACAGCAGGAAGGCCGCCATCTCGGCAAGGATGAGATGGTCACCTGGTGGCGCATCCTGAACAAGAAGGGCTGGGGCGTATCGCACTGGCCGAAGGAATATGGCGGCACCGGGTGGAGCTCGGTGCAGCAGTATATCTTCAACGAGGAGCTGCAGATGCACCCGGCGCCGGCGCCGCTCGCCTTCGGCGTCAGCATGGTCGGCCCGGTCATCTATACCTTCGGCAACGAGACGCAGAAGAAGCATTACCTGCCGCGCATCGCCAACGTCGACGACTGGTGGTGCCAGGGTTTTTCGGAGCCGGGCTCGGGCTCCGACCTCGCCTCGCTGAAGACCAAGGCCGAGCGCAAGGGCGACAAATACATCATCAACGGCCAGAAAACCTGGACCACGCTCGCCCAGTACGCGAACATGATCTTCTGCCTGTGCCGCACCGACCCGGCGGCGAAGAAGCAGTCCGGCATCTCCTTCATCCTGATTGACATGAAGAGCAAGGGCATCACCGTGCGTCCGATCCAGACCATCGACGGCGGCCATGAGGTCAACGAGGTGTTTTTGGACGACGTCGAGGTGCCGGTCGAGAATCTGGTCGGCGAGGAGAACAAGGGCTGGGACTACGCCAAGTTCCTGCTCGGCAATGAGCGCACCGGCATCGCGCGGGTCGGCGTCTCCAAGGAGCGCATCCGCCGCATCAAGGAACTGGCCTCGAAGGTCGAGTCCGGCGGCAAACCTGTCATCGAGGATCAGGGATTTCGCGAAAAACTCGCCGCCGTCGAGATCGAGCTGAAGGCGCTAGAATTGACGCAGTTGCGCGTCGTCGCCGACGAAGGCAAGCACGGCAAGGGCAAGCCCAATCCGGCGTCCTCGGTGTTGAAGATCAAGGGGTCGGAAATCCAGCAGACCACCACCGAACTCCTGATGGAAGTGATCGGGCCGTTCGCCGCGCCCTATGACGAGCACGGCGAGGACGGCTCCAACGAGGCGATGGATTGGACCGCGCAGATCGCGCCGAGCTATTTCAACAACCGCAAGGTCTCGATCTACGGCGGCTCCAACGAGATCCAGCGCAACATCATCACCAAGGCGGTGCTGGGGTTGTGATCGTGCGCAACGATGCGGCCACACGCGTTGTCGTCATGGCCGGGCTTGACTCAGCCACGACGAGAGAATCTTGTTAGCCGGGGAAAGTAACAAAAATGGATTTTGACTTGTCCGAGGAGCAGCGGCTCCTCAAGGAAAGCGTCGACGGCCTGCTGACCGATTCCTACGGGTTCGATCAGCGCCAGAAATACATGGCGGAGAAGGGCGGCTGGAGCAAAGCCGTCTGGACCAAGCTTGCCGAACAGGGCCTGCTCGGCCTTCCCTTCGTGGAGGAAGACGGCGGTTTCGGCGCCGGCGCGGTCGAGACCATGATCGTGATGGAGGCGCTCGGCAAGGCGCTGGTGCTGGAGCCCTATCTCTCGACCGTGGTGATCGCGGGCGGTTTTCTGCGTCACGGCGGCTCACCTGCGCAGAAGGCGGCCCACATCGGCGGCATCATCGACGGCAGCAAGACCTTTGCGTTCGCGCAGCTTGAGAAGAACTCGCGTTACGATCTGAACGACGTCGTGACCTCGGCCAAGAAGAAGGGCGGAGCCTATGTCATCGACGGCGAGAAATTCGTCGTGCTCAACGGCGAGAACGCCGACACACTGATCGTGACCGCGCGCACGGCAGGCGGCCAGCGCGACCGAAGCGGCATCGGCGTGTTCCTGGTCGCCGCCAACGCCAAGGGCGTCGCCAAAAAGGGCTATCCGACCCAGGACGGCCTGCACGCCGCCGACATCACCTTTACCGGCGTCGAGGTCGACGCGAGTGCCGTGATCGGGGATCCCGAAAACGCGCTCCCGCTGATCGAGCGCGTGGTCGATGAAGCGCGCACGGCGATCTGCGCGGAGGCTGTCGGCGCGATGGATGAGTCGCTCAAGACCACGGTCGAATATCTCAAGACCCGAAAGCAGTTCGGCGTGCCGATCGGCAGCTTCCAGACCCTGCAGCACCGCGCCGCCGACATGTTCGTCGCGGTCGAGCAGGCCCGCTCGATGTCGATGTTCGCGACCATGGCTTCCGATTTCGAGGATGCCAAAGAGCGCGCCACGGCGGTGGCGGCCGCCAAGGTGCAGATCGGCAAGTCGCTGAAATTCGTCGGCCAGCAGTCGATCCAGCTTCACGGCGGCATCGGCATGACCCAGGAGGCCAAGATCGGCCACTACTTCAAGCGGCTGACCATGATCGAGAACACCTTTGGCGACACCGACTACCATCTGCGCCGCGTCACCGATTTGGGCGGGCTGGTGTGATTTGTCATTCCGGGGCGCGAGGGCGCAACTAAACGACAGTCGTCATGGCCGGGCTTGACCCGGCCATCCACGTCTTGGCCCAGCAAGAGAAGGACGTGGATGCCCGGCACCCGGCTACGCCAACCGCCTTCGTCCGAAGGCGGACTTCGGCGGTCAAGAGGCTTCGCCGCGCTCAATGCCAGTCCGCCGAAGCTTTAGCGAAGGCGGGCACAAGGCCGGGCATGACGAGTGACAAACCGAAACGGGCGCGAATCAAGAGGGAGCACACACTGTGAAATCCACCCCGTTCGATCTCACCGGCAAAGTCGCCGTCATCACCGGGTCGAGCCGCGGCATCGGCCGCGCCTCGGCCGAGCTGCTCGCAAAACTCGGCGCCAAGGTGATCATTTCCAGCCGCAAGATTGACGCCTGCCAGGAGGTTGCCGCCGGCATTCGCAAGTCGGGCGGCGAGGCCCATGTCATCCCCTGCAACATCTCGCGCCGCGCCGAAGTCGAGGTGCTGATCAAGGGCGCGATCATGCATTACGGCAAGATCGACATTTTGGTCTGCAACGCCGCGGTCAACCCCTATTACGGTCCGCTGCTCGACATCACGGACGAAGCCTTCGACAAGATCATGGGCTCTAACGTCAAGAGCAATATCTGGCTCTGTGGGCTCGCGATCCCGCCAATGGCCGGGCGCGGAGGCGGCTCGGTGGTCATCATCTCCTCGATCGGCGGCTTGCGCGGCTCGACCGTGATCGGCGCCTACGGGATTTCCAAGGCGGCGGATTTTGCGTTGTGCCGCAGCCTTGCCGGCGAATGGGGTCCGAAGGGCGTGCGCGTCAATTGCGTGGCGCCGGGCCTGGTCAAGACCGAGTTCGCCCGCGCGCTGTGGGAAGACGAGGAGCGGCTCAAACGCCGCTGCGCCACCACGCCTTTGCGACGGATCGGCGAGCCCGACGAGATCGCAGGTGCCGTGGCCTATCTCGCCTCCGATGCCTCGACCTTCATGACCGGCCAGACCATCGTGGTCGACGGCGGCGTCACCACCGCGGCGGCGTAGCCTTCTTCCTTCTCCCCTTGTGGGAGAAGGTGGCGCGGACGAAGTCCGTGCCGGATGAGGGGTCTGCATCCGCGGAGACAGACCCCTCACCCGTCTGCGATGCTTCGCATCGCAGCCACCCTCTCCCACAAGGGGAGAGGGGAAGAAAAGGCCGCTCGTCCCCCATATTGACGAACCAATCCTAATCCGCTTGCCTCTCCTCAACAAACCACCGCCCGGGAAGCAACGCCAATGTCCTATGTGCTGGCCATCGATCAGGGCACCACATCCTCGCGCGCCATCGTGTTTCGCGGCGACATCTCGATCGCCGCCAGCGCGCAACAGGAATTCCCGCAGCATTTTCCGGCTTCCGGCTGGGTCGAGCACGAGCCGGAGGATATCTGGACCTCGACGATCATGGTCTGCCGCGACGCGCTGGAGAAGGCCGGGCTTGGGCCCAAGGACATCGCCGCGATCGGCATCACCAACCAGCGCGAAACCACCGTGGTCTGGGACCGCGCCACGGCTAAGGCGGTGCATCGCGCCATCGTCTGGCAGGACCGCCGCACCGCCGACATCTGCGCAAAACTCAGGGGCGAAGGCCACGAGCCGACAATTTCCGCCAAAACCGGCCTGATCATCGATCCCTATTTCTCCGGCACTAAAGTGGCCTGGATCCTCGACCATGTCCCCGGCGCGCGCGAGCGCGCGATGCGCGGCGAATTGTTGTTCGGCACCGTCGATTGCTATCTGTTGTGGCGGCTGACCGGCGGCCGTGCGCACGCGACCGACGCCACCAACGCCTCGCGCACGCTTCTGTTCAATATCCACAGCGGCGAGTGGGACGACGAGCTGTTGAAGATTTTGCGCGTGCCGCGCTCGATGCTGCCGGAGGTGAAGGACTCTTCCGCCGACTTCGGCGACAGCGAGCCGGAGCTGCTCGGCGGCAGCATCATGATCTCAGGGATTGCCGGCGACCAGCAGGCCGCGACCATTGGCCAAGCCTGTTTTTCGCCCGGCATGATCAAGTCGACCTACGGCACCGGCTGCTTTGCCTTGCTCAATACTGGTGCGACGCCGGTCGCCTCGAAGAACAAGCTCTTGACCACGATCGCCTATCAGCTCGAGGGCGAGCGCACCTACGCGCTGGAGGGTTCGATCTTCGTCGCGGGCTCCGCGGTGCAGTGGTTGCGGGACGGGCTCAAGATCATCAAGCAGGCGGCCGAGACCGGCCCGCTTGCCGACCAATCCGACTCCACCCAATCGGTCTATCTGGTGCCGGCCTTCGTTGGCCTGGGCGCGCCGTACTGGAATCCGCGCGTGCGCGGCGCGCTGTTTGGGCTGACGCGCAACACCGGCCCGGCCGAGCTTGCGCATGCCGCGTTGGAGAGCGTCTGCTACCAGACTTATGATCTCCGCGAGGCGATGCGCGCCGACTGGCCGGGGCAGAAGGCCGCCAACGTCCTGCGCGTCGACGGCGGCATGACCGCCTCCGACTGGACCATGCAACGATTAGCCGATTTGCTGGACGCGCCGGTCGACCGCCCGATGATCCAGGAAACCACGGCGTTGGGCGCCGCCTACCTCGCGGGCCTTGCGGCCGGCGTTTATCCCGAGCCCGCAAAATTCGCCGACAACTGGCGGCTGGAGCGCCGCTTCAAGCCGGCGATGAGCGCCGCCACGCGCGAGCGGAAATTAAAGGGCTGGGCGCGGGCGGTGAAGGGCGTGCTGGCGAGCGATGAGGGGGAGGGGTAGTTCGCCTTAACTACGTCAATGAGGGTTTATCCTCTCCATGACTTGTGGCGAGTTAGGGGGACGTCCGCTTTGGCGCGCGCGAGAGCGGCGTCCGTCGGGCCAACCGACCGAGGACTGCAACCGAGAAACTGCGCTCGGATCGAAACCGCGGTTGGATCGAGCAACTTAAGTTGCTCCTCCACACGTCCATTACGCCCCGTTCATAAAGATAAGAACAACGTAATCGCGCCGACATTGAATAGACTGACAAACAAGGCTGATATCAGCGGCAGAATAACGAAAGCATTGGGCGATGGTCCGTAGTGTTTAGTGACCGCCGTCATGGTTGCGATGGCCGTCGGCGTGGAGCCAAGCGATATGCTGGTGAACCCAGCGCTCAGCACCGCAGCCTGATAGTCCTTCCCAAGTGCAGGAAAGGCCACGAGCAAGGTATATATCGCTGCCAGCAGCGTCTGTACGCCCAGGATAACAAGCAGCGGCCCTGCAATCTTGGCCAAAGTCCAAAGCTGCATGCTCATGAGCGACATGGCGAGGAAGATTGACAGCGAATAGCTTGAAATAAGATCGAGCGACGCTGTTCGCGCTGGCCAAGGCCAACGGGGAAAGAGTTTCGGACAAGTATTAGACAGGACAATGCCCATTATTAAACAAGGCACAAACAGAGGCACCTTTATGGTCGTCGCGTTGGAAATCCAGTGGTGCACCAGATAGCCAAGGATTACTGCGATGTTTACCACAAGCATCGCCTGCATCACTCCCATTTTGTCGATTGGGGCTTTGTCGTCTTCCGGCGCTAGCTCGATTGGCACTGGGTCCGCCGAGGAAGGTTGCAGGCCGTGCTTTTCGATAAGGTATTTTGCGATTGGGCCGCCTAACACGCAGGCGATGATTAGCCCGAGCGTTGCCGCCGCTATGCCAGTCTCCATCGCCGCTGGAAAATAATGCTCAGTTGCAATGAGGGGGGCCCAAGCGATGGTGGTCCCGTGGCCTCCGGACAAGGCTACGGAGCCCATGACCACCCCCGCTGCAGAGGGCATGCCGAAGGCGAGGGCGCCAGCGGTGCCGACGATATTCTGAATGAGTACAAACACCGCTGCGATCACACACAGGACAACCATAGTCCGTCCGCCCGCCACAAGATCGGAGAGCCGTGTATTGATGCCGACGGCAGCGAAAAAAATCACGAGCAACCGGTCGCGCGTCGTGAGGTCGAAGTCAATTTCGAGGTTGAAGACAAGGTAGACCAACGAAACAACGGCGCCCGCTATAAACCCTCCGCTCACTGGTTCGGGAATACTGAAATTTCGCAAAAACTTCACGCGCTGCGTGGTCAGAACGCCGACGAAATAGACCACGATGCCGATCGTAAGCGATAGGAAATCCGGCGCTAGAAACCGGGAGACATCGCGGGTCATAGTATTCCTTCCCGCAGTTCGTGGGCCAGCGGCCAGCTCCTGCCATTACCTGCGTATCCGTGCCTAGCGTCTTATGTCGCCTTGATATCGTGTTTCTTGTTTGGAGCCGATGACGACCAAATGTCCAGGGTCATTCGCGTCATTTTGGCTGCTGGCGGACCACTTCGGGGCTTCCCCGCTAAGCAGACATGCCAACCAACCCTCGCCATGTCTCAAACGTGCCACAAGCGGATTTGCGGGAAGCAAGTCCCTCGGCTGACAACACGCACTGGGTATGATGCGCATCCGCAACGCCCGGTGTGACATTGATCCAGATCAATGGTGCCGATTTTCCCCTATGCTTCCGTTCAGTCCCCGCGAAGGCGTTCGGCGTTTCGGCGTCGGAGATAACTTTGTAAAGCCACTTCTGGAGCAGCATCGAACAGTCCGTGATGTTCGTGGGGGCAATTGTCGCTTTAGTCGTTCTCGCGACGGCCCTCGGTGGTTCGCGGCTTTCGCAGCGGTGGGCGATTGGGATGTTCGGCATCGTGGCAGCGGCGCTGCTTGCAATCTGGTTTTTCTACTTCGAGAAATAGAAGTTGGGTTCATTTGATCGCTTGATTTTGCGCTCCTCAACGACTCTCGCGTAATAGATTTCGGTTGTGTCGGTAAGACGCTAAAATCTAATCTGGGTAGCGACATGCGCAAACACCTCCTAGTTGCCGTCGGGTGCATAATCTCCACTGTTGCGTCCGCACAGGAATGGAGGGCGGCCGCTGACAAATGGCGATCCTGCGCCGACGCGGCAGCGGTGCGATATTCAAAAAGTGCAGAAAGTGCTCCAGTGGTTGCACGTTTAGCAGCGTTGGCTTGCGTTGCCGAGAAAAAGCAAGCTTGGGAACTGGTGTCGCAGAAAGACCGCGCCAACGTTGCAGACGATTACGTTGAGGCGATGGAACGTCGCTATATCGATCGTCTTTCTGTCAACGTCATAGAAATGCGATTACGTTGAGCAGAAAGGCGCTCAAGGTTGCGTCGTTCGTCCGAAATGGGTCAGTCTCGTCATTCTGGATGAGCGCTCACGACGTCCGGTCTTTCCCCACAAGCAGACTTTGTCAGCGTCCGCTTGCCGGCGAGCGATTGCGGCGAGGGTGACGGCCACCCCGTCTCAATAATCGTATCTCACCCCGACATTAAAACCCTGCGCCCACAGCGCCGAGGTGTTGAACATCGGCATCGGGCGCAGCGGGCCGCCCGAGGGCGGGGTCATCTTGTCCGGAATACCTTACTGCAGCGGGCGATCGCTGGATTGTATTTTACGTCGCGTCATCTCGATCGCCCGGTTGTAGTCGGCGAGAGCTGCCTCGCGGTTCTGTTTTCTCGCATAAGCCGTGCTGCGGTAGCGATAGGCATCGGCATTATCGGGCTCGATCTCGATCTCTCTGGTAAAATCGGCGATCGCGCGATCAAAATCGCCCTTGTCCGTGTAGGCCTGTCCCCGCAATTCATAGGCGCGGGCGTTGTTTGGTTCGGCCTCGATCCAGGCCGAGAGGTGAGCGACGGCGCGCCCTTGGTCGCCTCTGGCCCGGTAGATGATTCCTCGGATCCGGTGTGCGTCGGCGGATCTCGGGTTGAGGTCGAGCGCCTTGCTCTCGTCGGCAAAGGCATGTTCTTCGTCGCCGTTCCGCAAGTAGGTTTCTCCGCGAAGCGCGTAAGCAAACGCGCAAGTAGGATCGATCTCGATCCAGCGGCTGAAATCGGCGATGGCATGGCGATAGTCGCCCTTGAGCACAAACGCCATGCCGCGAACGCGGTAACCGTCGAAGCCGCCGAGGGGCTCGATTTCGATCGCCTTGCCGAAGTCGGCATGGGCGGGGCCCGGCTCGCGTCTCTTCGAATGCGGGACCCCTCGAACCATGAAGCCCCAAGCGTATTGTGGGTCGATGTCGACCGCCTTGGTCGCATCAGCGATCGCGGCGTCCAGATCGCTCTTGTTGCCGCGGGCGACGCCGCGGTTGCTGTAGGCCGACGCGTAGTTCGGATCGAGCTCGATGGCCTTGCTGTCGTCGGCGAGCGCCTGGTCGTCCTCGCCCTTGCTGCCATAGGCCGCGCCGCGTGTCGCATACGCCGCGGCTAGGTTCGGATTGATCTTGATCGCCTCGTTCTCGTCGGCAATGGCCTCGTCGAAATCGCGCTGCCGCCAATGCGCCGTTCCGCGAAGGACGTAGGCGATCGCGCGGTCGCCCTGGGAAAGTTTGTTCGACGCGATCAGCCGCGTGCAGGCAGGAATGACGAGATGGTCGGCGTCGACCGCCCGGCACTGTCGCCAATCCTGAACGCTCTGGGCCAGTGCGCTACAGGGGAGAGACGCCAGCATCAACGTAACCAATGACGCTCTCATGACCCAATTTCCCTGCCGATGTCGGACTGGCCCGGCAAGATGATATTGCCGAAAAGGTCAATCTAGGGATGAATCATTATCTGTTGCAAGAATCTTGGCGAGCGTAGCCGCATGAGCGTGGCGACACGCGGGTTCAGTTTTCGAAAGACCTCCGGTGACGCCACCCCGTCTCAATAATCGTATCTGACGCCGAAATTAGACCCCTGCGCCAGCAATGGTGAGGTTTTGAACACCGGCATCGGACGCAGTGGGCCGAGGAATCCCGAACAGCACCATTATGGCGGGTGCGCCGATGACGCCCGCCTGCGCCAACGGCGTTCCGGCCGGGCCGGCGGTGACCAGCGGTGGCGGCCGCCGTTCTAGGGGCAAGCGGCATGGTGGCAAGCAACACCGCACCGCAAGCCGCCGCGATTGATGCTGCCTTGAAATTTGCCTTGCCCATGCCGCCCGCCCCGGCCGAGTTGGAACACGTAAGGTTCGCGCCCGGCAAGCTCCGCCAGTAGACGCAGCCCGGCCGCGTCCACGAATTTAGGTAGCTGTTGCGCAAGAGCATCTACGCGAGCGATGAGCGTTCGGCGCTCCGAACGCGTTATTCCCTCGCGGCCGGCGCGCCGCCCGATGACAGGCTTCAGCGGATGATCCAGTATTTCTGGACTGCGGAGTATGACAGAATGGGCGGTTAGCAGAGAGACATGACCCATGATCCTGATCGGCCAATACGACTCCCCCTTCGTCCGCCGCGTGGCGATCGCGATGCGGCTGTATGAGCTGCCCTTTGAGCACCGGCCGTGGTCGACCTTTGGCGATGGCGACAAGATCGCGGCGTATAATCCGCTGCGGCGGGTGCCGACGCTGGTGCTCGCCAGTGGCGAGGTGCTGATGGAGAGCACGGCAATCCTGGATTATCTCGACGAGTGGGTCGGGCCGGGAAAGGCCATGATCACGGCGCGCGGACCCGAGCGCCGCCATGTGCTGAGGATATGCGCGCTGGCGATGGGGCTCGGCGACAAAGCGGTCAGCCTCATCTACGAGCGCGCGCTGCGGAAGGAGCAATCGAAAGTGTGGGTCGAGCGCTGTGAGGCGCAGATCGGCAGCGTGCTCGATGTGCTAGAGAAAGAGCGCGCTGCGGTGACGACGCCGTACTGGTTCGGTCAGCACATCGGTCACGCCGATATCGCGGTCGCCTGCGTGCTGCGCTTGACCGCTGAGGCGCATCCGCAACTGTTCGATCGCGCGCGCTATGGTGCGCTGTCGGCGCATGCGGCGGCTTGCGAGGCGCTGCCGCCGTTCCAGGAGATCGCGCAGCCGCTGAACCCGCCGAAGGGGTGATGGTCACCTCTCCCGCCGCAAGTCGGGCCTGCCGGACTTGCACAAACTTACAATGCGCAACCGGGGTAAACCCCGCTTGCGTGGGGGAGAGCGTGTGTCTTTTTTTGCACGACGGGCAATTTGCACATAGCCGCCATGCGAAAATTGCCCGTCGTGTTACTTTGTCGCAGGCTCTCGCGCTTGTGTCGTCGGGCAAATCAGATGCACTGCTTCGCACGTCCTGTCCCACAGAGGGGCGTTGCGCAACGTCATCAACGCGGGACGGGATGCGGTGGACGCGGCAGCGTGCGCAGACGAAGCGCGCTAAAGCGGACGGCGAAATCGTGTGGTTCTGACTTCCCGACGCTGGAGTCAAGTCTGCGATAAGAAGCGCAGGCGACGGTGGCTAGCAAGCCCGGACACCGGGGGAGAGCACGTATAAGCCGTAAACCATTGCGCAGGGAAGGCCGGACCAGTTCGGTGTACCTGTAGTGATTACGCTCGTGTGCTTTTTTACTTTGCACGCGAGGCTGCCGGTGCATTGGGCATCCGGCTTTCCCTGCGCCCTCTGTCTTTCGAGGGACATTGACTTGCACAACTCGGGCAAATCGCGCCGCGAGAAGGCGGGCACGCGTCTAGCGTCATTGCGAGGAGCGAAGCGACGAAGCAATCCATTCTTCCTTTGCACGGCTAGATGGATTGCTTCGCTTCGCTCGCAATGACGGCCTCGGCTGTTTGGAAATCGGATCAATTCCACCGTCGTCGCGGGCAAGCGAAGCGCGACCCGGGACCCATAACCACAAATGCCCGTGTGGCGCGAAGCTGGGTCCACGTTCATACCTGCATCAGGCATCGGTGGTTATGTGTCCCCGCTGGAGCCTGTCATCGGGCTCGCCAAGGCGAGACCCGGTGGCGGGGACGACAACCGTTAGCCGCTTGCAGCCTTCTTCCGCCAGGCCAAATGCACCGCGCAGGTGCAGCCCGGCGGATGCGAGGCGATTTCCTCAGGCGCGGCGTCATTGGCGGGCGCGGCGCGCAGCGGCGTCAGCGCCGGCATCGCCTCTTTCACCGCGCGGTCCTGCCTGGATTGATCCTGCGCAGGGATGTAGTTCAACACCGGCGCCAGCCAGCGCTCGGCTTCCGCCACGCTCCAGCTCTTGCGCGCGGCGTAGTCCTCGACCTGGTCGCGCTCGATTCGGCCGACGCCGAAATAAAAACTTTCGGCATGGCTGAAATAAAGCCCGGACACCGACGAGCCCGGCCACATCGCAAAGCTCTCGGTGAGTTTTACGCCCGCGGTATTTTCCGCGTCGAGCAGCGCAAACAGCGCTTTCTTCTCGGTATGATCGGGCTGCGCGGGATAGCCGGGCGCCGGTCGGATGCCGGCGTATTTTTCGAGGATCAGGTCTTGCGGCGACAGCGTCTCGTCCGGCGCATAATTCCAAAACTCGCGGCGCACGCGCGCATGCATCCGCTCGGCAAAAGCTTCGGCGAGGCGATCGGCTAGCGCCTTGCACAGGATCGAGGAGTAGTCGTCATTGGCGTTCTTGAAGCGGTCGGCGATGATGTCCTCGCCGATCCCCGCGGTGACCACGAAGCCGCCGATATAGTCCGGCACGCCCGATGTCGCGGGCGCGATGAAATCCGACAGCGCCGCGTTGAAGCGCCCCTCGCGCTTCTCCAGTTGCTGGCGCAGCGTGTGCAAGGTCGCGATCTTGTTGCTTCGCGCTTCGTCGGCATAAACCGCGATGTCGTCGCCTTCGGCATTGGCCGGCCAGAAGCCGATGGTGGCGCGCGCGGAAAACCATTTTTCCTTGACGATGCGGTCGAGCATCTTGCGGGCGTCGTCGTAGAGCGAGCGCGCGACTTCGCCGACCTTCGGATCGCTAAGGATCGCAGGATATCGCCCGGTCAGCTCCCAGGTCTGGAAGAACGGCGTCCAGTCGATGTAGTCGGCGAGTTCCGCAAGATCGTAGTCGTCGAAGCTCTTGATGCCCAAGAACGCCGGCCGCTTCGGCGGCGTTTTCGCAAAATCGATTTTGACCGCGTTGGCGCGGGCATCGGCCAGCCTCAGCCGCTTCTTGTCGGCTTGCGCGCGGAAATGCGCCGCGGCGATTTTTGCGTAGTCTGCGCGTATTTCGGCGGCATAGGCCTCGCGCTTGTCGGGCGACAGCAGCGACGAAGCGACGCCGACCGCGCGGCTCGCGTCATTGACATGCACCACCGGTCCGCTGCGATAGTTCGGGTCGATCTTCACGGCCGTATGCACGCGGCTGGTGGTGGCGCCGCCGATCAGAAGCGGCACCTTCATGCCTTGCCGTTCCAGCTCGCCGGCCAAAAAACTCATTTCATCCAGCGACGGCGTGATCAGGCCGGAGAGGCCGATGATGTCGGCGCCTTCGGCCCTGGCGGTTTCGATGATCTTCGCCGCAGGCACCATGACGCCGAGGTCGATGACTTCAAAGTTGTTACATTGCAGCACGATGCCGACGATGTTCTTGCCGATGTCGTGGACATCGCCCTTCACGGTCGCCATCACGATCTTGCCGGCGGCGCTGCGGCCGGAGCCCACAATGCCGTTCGCAAGGTTGCGCGCCTTTTCCTCTTCCATGAACGGCATCAGATAGGCGACGGCCTGCTTCATCACCCGCGCCGATTTCACCACCTGCGGCAAGAACATCTTGCCGTCGCCGAAGAGGTCGCCAACCACGTTCATGCCGGCCATCAGCGGGCCTTCGATGACATCGAGCGGACGCACCGTGGTTTTGCGCGCGGCTTCCGTATCCGCTTCGATATATTCGGTGATGCCGTGCACCAGCGCGTGGCTGAGCCTCTTGTCGACCGGCCATTCGCGCCAGGCGAGGTCCTGCTCTCTGGTCTGTTTCTCCTTGCCGCGGAATTTTTCCGCCAGCTGAAGCAAGCGCTCGGACGCGCCGCCGTCGCGGTTGAGGATGACGTCCTCGCAGGTACGGCGCAGCTCGGGATCGATGTCGTCATAGACGATCATCTGCCCGGCATTGACGATGCCCATGTCCATGCCGGCCTTGATGGCGTGATAGAGAAACACCGAATGCATGGCCT
>JBATYU010000252.1:0-3252 GCA_049674245.1 Bradyrhizobium sp.
CGGTGGCGGTGCTGCGGCATCGGCGTAGCTCGATCAGCTCGCCCGCGCGGCCTCTGCGAATTGCAATGGCGTGATTCCGTAGCAGCGTCTGAAGTGCTTGGTGAGCGCGCTTTGGTCGCAGAATCCCGCGGCCAGCGCGCTCTCGGCGAGAGGACATCCGCGCCGGAGACGGCGGCAGGCGGCATTCAGCCTGACGTGGATCAGATAGGCATGCGGTGTAAGCCCGATGGTACGTTTGAACAGCCCGATCAGCTGAAAGCTCGTGAGCCCGGCGAAGCCCGCAAGATCATCAAGACGGAGATTTTCCGGATAGCGCGCGCGCATCAGCTCGACGATCCGGTTGAAGGTGGTTCGGTCTTGCGCCGCGCGCTCGGGGCGGCCGACGCCGCTGCCGTACCGCTGGAAAAGCATGCCGAAGGCGTCGACGACGATCTCGTCAGCGCTGAAATCGTCACGTTCTGCCTCGAAGGCGCGGTGCAGGCGGCAGAATCGTTCTATCACCTCGATATCATCGACCATGTTCCGCATGAAATAAGGTGTGGCCTCGACGCCCAGTCTATGGGCGACGGCGTCGATCGCCGGTCGGGTAAGATAGAATGCGCGATAGATCCACCTCTCGCTGTCGCCCATTCGTGCCGATTGCCGTTCCTCCGGGTTGGAGACGAACAATGTGCAAGGACCGACCTTCTCCGCGATGCCCCGGCTCTCGATTTCGGCGCCGCCGGCTTCGGTAACCGCGATCACGAAGGCGTCATGCGTATGCGGCCCGTATTCGTGGGTGGTGAAATCCGCGCGCAGCAGGCTCATGCCGGGAATGCGTTTGTTTTGCCAATAGGCGGTATGATTTCCGGTGTTTCGGCGCGCCATCTCAGCAAGCCTCCGCCATTCCCAATACCCGCCGCAGCCGCCCGCCTCTTCACCGCCGCATCATCGCACCACTGCGGCGGTGAAGCCGCAAATCGAGATGGGAGGCCCGCGGCAATTTCAACCAATAAATGGTCAAAATAGGATACGATACTGCCACAACAAGAAGCGTCCGGCCCCCCGCTGCGGCGGCGATGCGGACGACTCCGCCTCAAGAGGGAGCAAGCTGATGCAGTTCAGGGTTTCGCCGAAGACGCTATCCGAGTGCAGCGCCGAGGAATGGCAGGCGCGCCTCGATCTCGCGGCCGCCCATCGGCTCGCCCACATGCATGGCTTCAGCGAAGGCATCTTCAATCACCTGACCTTGGTGGTGCCGGGCCGCAGCGACCGCTACTACCAGATCCCGTTCGGGATGCACTGGTCCGAGGTGACGGCGTCTTGCTTCATGGAGGTCGGCATCGACGACGGCCTGGTCAAAAGCGGCGCCGGTGACGTCGAGCGCTCCTGCTTCTGCATCCACGCGCCGATCCACAAGGCGCTGCCGCAGGCGAAAGCCGTGTTTCACACCCACATGCCCTATGCCAGTGCGCTGACGCGTCTGGAGGATCCGCGCATCAAGGAGATCGGCCAGACCGAGGTCGGGATGTCCGGCGAGATCGCCTATGACGACGAGTACACGGGGCCCGCGCTCGATCCGGCGGAAGGTGCGCGCCTTGCGCGGGTGATCGGCGACAAGTCGATCCTGTTCATGGCCAATCACGGCATCTCGACGGTCGGCGAGACCGTCGCCGACGCCTATGACCGGCTTTATTATATCGAGCGCGCCGCCCAGGTTCAGATCTACGCGATGTGGACCGGGCAGCCCTTGAAGAAGCTGCCCGACGCGGTGGTCGAGAAGACCCAGCGGACGATCGGCGGCGACAGCCTGTACAATCCAGGCCCCGCCCAGCGGCATTTCGATGCCTTGAAGCGCATCCTCGACCGCAAGGAACCGGACTACGCGTCGTAGTTTCTTCGTCATGCCCGGCCTTGTGCCGGGCATCCATGTTCTTTGAGCCATCGGACAAGCAAGACGTGGATGGCCGGGACAAGCCCGGCCATGACGAGTATTTGCAACGTCTCCTGCCTCACCCGCACGAGGCGCGAATGGCGCAAGGCTCGCGACCAAAATCCTTGAGTTGGGCATGGCGCGCCGATACGGTCGGGGGGCTGGCCTTAAAACCTCAAGAGCAAGCGTGCCCAGGATCTACAAAATTTGTTCCGCTCCCGCCTGGCGCGAGGCCGAGCGGCAAGGCGTGTTTCGGGGCAGCGCCGACGATGCGCGCGACGGCTTCATCCATTTCTCTTCCGCCTCGCAGGTCGCGGAAACCGCGAGGAGGCATTTCTTCGGCCATCAAGACTTGCTCCTGATCGAGGTCGATGCCGATGCGCTCGGCGAGCGGCTGCGCTGGGAGCGCTCGCGCAACGACGAATTGTTTCCGCATCTCTATGGCGAGCTCGATCTCGGCGCGGTCCGCACCGTGCTCAACCTGCACGCGCGCGCCGACGGCACTTACGACATCCCGGAGTTGAAGCCGTGATCCGCGCCTTCGACGCCTTCTCGCTGCCGCTGCTGCGCTGGCTCGATCCGGAGGATTCCCATCGTCTCGCGATCCAGGGCCTAAAATTGCTGCCTCCGGTGCGGCCGCGGCCGGACAATGCGAAACTGGCCGTGCGCGCGTTCGGCCTGAACTTTCCCAATCCGATCGGCATGGCCGCGGGCTTCGACAAGAACGCCGAGGTGCCGGATCCGCTACTACGGCTCGGTTTCGGCTTTGTCGAGATCGGCACGGTGACGCCAAACCCGCAAACCGGCAATCCGCGGCCGCGATTGTTTCGCCTCGAGCGTGACGAAGCCGTCGTCAATCGCATGGGCTTCAACAATGACGGGGCCGCTGCCGTACTGCGCCGGCTTGCCTCGCGCGCGCATCTTGGCGGCATCGTCGGTGTCAATGTCGGGGCGAACAAGGATTCGCCCGATCGCGTCGCCGATTACGTCAAGCTGATCGAGACGTTCGCGCCGGTCGCGAGCTATTTTACGGTCAACGTGTCGTCGCCGAACACGCCGGGCCTGCGCAATTTGCAAGCCGCCGCGGCCCTCGACGATCTGCTTGCGAAAGTCATCGATGCGCGCGAACGCGTGCGCGAGAAGGCCGGCGATTCGCCGGTGCTGCTCAAGATCGCGCCTGATCTCAGCCTCACCGAACTCGACGACGTCGTGCAGATCGCGCGTTCGCGCCGGGTCGACGGCATGATCGTCGCCAATACCACGCTGGCGCGGCCGCCGACCTTGCGCGAACAGACCCGGGCGAAAGAGCAGGGCGGCCTGTCCGGCCGGCCGCTGTTCCG
>JBATYU010000253.1:0-1585 GCA_049674245.1 Bradyrhizobium sp.
GGCCGGCGTTGACTCATTCCCGCATCGGCTTCACAGAAGGGCAACAAGCGGGAGGCCACATGTTCAGGGATCTCTTCTCGTTGAAGGACCGCATCGCGCTGGTGACCGGGGGATCGCGCGGCATCGGCAAGATGATCGCTTCCGGGTTCCTTAGCCACGGCGCCGCCAGAGTTTACGTCACCGCGCGGAAAGCGCCGGCCTGCGAAGCCACCGCGAAGGAGCTCTCGGCCGAATATGGCGGCGAATGCATCGCGCTGCCGATCGATATTTCGAACCTTGCCGGCATCGAGATGCTGGCCAACGAGATCAAGAAGCGCGAACCAAAACTCGACATCCTCGTCAACAATGCGGGGGCGGCATGGGGCGCCGACTTTGACGAGTTTCCGGAAAGCGGCTGGGACAAGGTGATGAACCTCAACCTCAAGACGCCGTTTTTCCTGACCAAGGCGCTGGCCGCGCCGTTGCGCGCCGCCGCAAGCACTGCGAGGCCCGCCAAGGTCATCAACATCGCTTCGATCGACGGCATTTTCGTCAATCCGCAGGAGACCTATTCCTATGCCGCGAGCAAGGCGGGGCTCATTCATTTGACGCGGCGGATGGCGGTAAAGCTGGTCAAGGACCACGTCGTCGTCACCGCGATTGCGCCGGGGCCGTTCAAGTCGGACATGAACAAGACGGCGCGCGACCATGCCGACGAGGTGGCGAAGCGCGTGCCCTCGGGCCGCATCGGCACCGACGAGGACATGGCGGGCGCCGCGATCTATCTCGCCTCGCGCGCCGGCGATTACGTGGTCGGCGCCACCATCGCGGTCGATGGCGGCATCGCCTATGCCAATGCGGGGATCAGGGGAGACGGGTTGGATTAGCCAGCCCGGACGCAGCCTTGTGCAGATTGAACCGGCTACTTCGGGCCGACCCGCATGGCGGGAGGCAGACCCGCCGGCAGTTTTCCAGCGCCCTGAAGCGCTGCCTGCATGGCGACGATGTAGCCATAGGGGCCGAGACCGGCGATCACGGCCTTGACGGCAGCCGACAGCTTCGAGTGCCGGTGCAGTTCGTCGCGGGCGTGAATGTTGGAGATGTGCACTTCGTAGATCGGCCCTTCGAATATCTTCATGGCGTCGAACATCGCGATCGAGGTGAAAGAATAGGCCGCGGGATTGATGATCAGGGCATCCGCGTCGGTGCGCGCCGATTGAATGAGATCGACCAGCACGCCTTCGTGGTTCGACTGATGAAAGGCCAGTTGCGCACCGGCGAATTTCGCAAACTCTTCGCAGCTTGCCTTGACGGCGTCCAGCGTCGTCGTGCCGTAGATGTGGGGCTCCCGCACCCCGAGCAGATTAAGGTTGGGACCGTTGATGATCATAATGCGCATGATATTCCCTCCATGATCCGGGGTCCCATCGACCGGGCGTGATCAGTCCGACGACATTGTCGACGATAGAGGCTCCGATGCCAACCCAGTCAATTCTTGTCGGCCTCATTGGCGCAGGCATTCAGGCTTCGCGCGTGCCTCGCCTGCATGAGCAGGAAGGCGACGAGCAGGGCTTGCGTTATCTCTACCGGCTGATCGATCTGGATG
>JBATYU010000254.1:0-7783 GCA_049674245.1 Bradyrhizobium sp.
CTGGGAAGGACAATCATCGCCCCACTCGGAGGAATGTGCCGCTGGGCAAAACGATACCGCAGGGATGTGACTGCTGGCGTGCACCTTCCGGAGGAACGCTAGGAAGGAGAAGGCCGAAGACGAGGCACATGACCGCAACACATGAAGAATGGCTTGCGGCGCGGCTTGAGCTGGTCGAGATGCGGCCTGACTCTTTTCCGCGGCACCATACGTCCTTGGGTTCACGATGCCGATGAGCTGCCGCACCGACCAAGTGAGGGATGGCGCTCGACCGCAGTTTATCGAGACAGACAAAAAATATCTCGGCGAAGAGGAGATCAACCATGCCGACATCACCTGAGAACGACCGGAAAGAAGGACAGCCCGCCATGAACACGCCACCGATTGTGTCGCCGCAACAGTGGGCGGCTGCCCGCGAGCAGCTGCTCGTCAAGGAGAAGGCCCTGACCCGCGCCCGCGACGCGCTGGCCGCCGAGCGGCGGCGGATGCCATGGGTTGCCGTGGAAAAGGCATATATGTTCGACGGGCCCGAGGGCAAAGCGAGCCTGCTCGACCTGTTCGAGGGCCGCCGTCAGCTGATCATCTACCGCGCCTTCTTCGAGCCCGGCGTGCACGGCTGGCCGGAGCATGCCTGCATTGGCTGTTCGCTCGGGGCCGATCAGGTCGGCCACCTCGCCCACCTGAACGCGCGCGACACGACGCTGGTGTATGCCTCGCGTGCACCGCAGGCCGACATCGCGCGCCTGAAGGCACGGATGGGCTGGAAAATCCCGTGGGTTACCATCACCGACAGCTTCGATGCCGACTTCGGGGTGGATGAATGGCACGGCCACAACGCGTTCATCCGCGACGGCGATCGCGTGTTCCGCACCTACTTCATCAACAGCCGCGGCGACGAAGCGATGGGCACCATTTGGAGCTACCTCGACATGACGGCGCTCGGGCGCCAGGAGGAGTGGGAGGACTCGCCGGAGGGCTACCCCCAGGGCCGCCCTTACAAGTGGTGGAACTGGCACGAGCTTTACGTCCCCGACGCCGCGCCCGACCCGAAGTGGGTCAAAGTGTCGGACGCCGGAGAAGCCGCCTTCCGAAAGCGCGACGCAGTGGACCCAAAGCCTGCGTAGCAAGGGAGAAGAACGATGAAAGACCTCACGAGAAACGAATCTTCAGCGCCCGAAATCGTCGATCGGGCGACGTTTCAGGCCGAGCTTGACGCATTGCGCATTCGAGAGAAGACCCACACACGAGAAGGCGACGCCATTGCGGCCGCCCGCCGACGGCTCCCCATGGTCGAGGTGGATGGCGCCACACCGCTCATTGGCGAACGTGGCGCGGTGACGCTGTTGGACGCGTTTGAGGGACGCCGGATGCTCATCGCCTACTACTTCATGTGGCATGCCGGCCGCCCTGCGCCGGAGCAGTGCGAGGGATGCACCTTCTATACATCCCAGGTCCGCGAGCTGTCCTTCATTCATTCCCGCGACGTCACCTACGCCACGTTCTGCCAGGGCCCGTACCAAGAGAGCGCCCGCTACCGCGACTTCATGGGCTGGCAGATGCCTTGGTATTCGGCTCAGGACTCGCTCGACACTCTCTTGGTTGGGCGCCGGGTCGGCATGATGCACATTGTTTGCTACCTGCGACAAGGATCCAATGTCTTCGAGACTTACTGGACGACAATTCGCGGCGTCGAGGCGATGGACAACAGCTATCGGTTGCTCGACTTGACCGTCTATGGGCGGCAGGAGAGGTGGGAGGACTCGCCAGCCGGCTGGCCAAAATGGTCGAAAGACAAGCACAACTACCGCATCGATGGACGTCCCATCGTCCAGTGGTCTCGCCTGAAAGCCGGGTATTCCGACGACCTGGGAAACGGCGGGCGCTGAACCGCGCCTGCTATTTCCTCGTCCTTCCGCCAAACGGCCCGACAAGGTTGGATTAGACTCCTCGATGGCGTGGCTGCGCCGGCACCATCAGCATTGAATCAGCTTCCGGAGCGTGCTTCCAACGAACCACAACGAAGGTGAATGGAATGACGCGGATCGATAGCGGCCTGGCGACGATGCCGGAAGCGCGGCCAATTGAAGGCCGGAAGGATAATACTGCAACCGTCATAGCCATTGGCCTACTCGCCTATGCTTCGGCGGACGTCGCCCATCACGTACTGGGCCATGGAGGCGCCTGCCTGGCGCTGGGCGGGCGGCTTGTTTCGTTGTCTTCGATCTTCGTGGACTGCACGGTACGCGGCACGGTTGTGGATCTGGCTGGACCATTCGGCAATTTGATCGTGGGCCTGGCCGCGCTGTGGGGTGCGATGCACACGCAGGTATGGAAAATTTCGGCGGACACCGTCCTGTTTCTTGCCCTCGCCGCGGGCTTCAACCTGCTGTGGTTCATGATGCAACTGGTATTCAGTGTTGCGACGGCGACTGACGACTTCGCGTGGCCAATGAAGGAGTTCCAGATCGGCGTACCGCTACGGCTCTGCCTGATTGCGCTTGGGGCCGTCGGCTATGCCGTATCGATTTGGTGCGTCGCGATTTCGGTGGCTGGCTTGGCGCTTCCTCGGGTGCGCCTGTCCCGGATCATGTGGGTCTGCTGGCTGTCGGCAGGCGTCTTCGCCTGCGTGACGGCCATGCTCGACCACCATCCCGTGGCCGCCATCGTCCGCCACGCAGCGCCGCAATCGTTCATCTTGGCGATAGGACTGCTCGCTGTTCCGGCAATCCCGGCACGGCCTTCTGCCGCCGTGGCGTCCAGCATCGGATTTTCCGCTCGCTGGATCGTCGCTGCGGCTGTCACGGTGGCGGCGTCCATTGTTCTTCTGGGACCCGGCTTTGCGATCTCGGTATGAAACGAACACGGCCCGCGAAGGTGTTTGCGCGGCAGCCCGATCGCGTCGGTGCCTTCAGCTTCGCGTCGGTCAGACTAGGTCAGCCGCAGAACGAATGCGGGATCATCCAGGTCGAAAACGTCTTCCAGACGCCATTGCCGAGATGCCGTTGATAGGCGATGAAATCGGCATCGTCGCTGTGCACGAGTTCGTAGCGATGGTATTTGGTGAAAGCTTCGGCTTGCTTCGTCATCGCAGTTCTCCTCTCCAGGATTTGCTACCGAGGTAGTTGCGACGTTTCGCCGGTCAATAGGATGGTAATGATCATATAATCAAATTGTCGAGAGGCGAATTCGTGCGACCAGTAAGGCGAGCGAGCAGGAGTGAGAGAGCAGGTCCGCCATTCGGCCACGACCGGCGGCCTGCTGATTTTCGATCGATGCGCGGGGATCGGGCGATTGGGAATCGACTCAAAGAGCGGCGCGCTCGCTTGCCGTGAGCTTGCGCGGCACGGCGCGCGGTGCCTTCGTCCGATCGTCGAAGAACGGCGTCGGCCGATTGAGCCCGCGCATCCACCAGCCGAGCAGCTTTGACGCGCGGCGGGCGAACATCCCGACAGACGGCGGACCGGGCGTGTTCGGTGGGAGCGGCCCGATGGCAGAGCGTTCGAAGATGCGGCAGAGCGGCGGACCCAGTACCTCGTCCCGGGAAAGACCGCAGGCCTCGTGGTCCATGAAGCAATGAACCATGCCGATGACCGGGAAGTCCGGCGCGGCGGGAGTGTTGGCAATCGGCGTCCGGCAACATTCGCTGTACCAGCGCAAAACCTTGTCGGAGAGGCGAAGGCATCGCAGCGCGTCCGTGCCCGCGGTGAGTTTTACGCGCGCGGGCGGCATGTGGAAGATATCGGTTCCGCCTGCGGGGTCGAGCACGTCCGTCCGATCGAGGAAACGCGCGAACGCCTGGCAATCCTTGCAGTAGCAGACGAAGCGGAAGCCGCTGGAAGGGGAGACGTCGCTGGCGATGCCGCGCACGCGGCCGCACCGGCACCGAAGTGGAAGGCTCACGGGCATGCGTACTTAACTCCAGGCGGACGCGAGTACTCGCTTTCCGAAGTTCGTGATACGGGGCCGCATGCTCTCGAACGAACTTCGGATTCGGGACACTGGAGCGTGATGACTTTTCTTCGAGTCGTCATCCCGCTCTATCTCTTTGTTTGAGCATGATCTCCGCGCAAACGCGTTTTCGCGTTTGTCGCGAGGGAAACCGGTGCCCACCCCGCTATCCAAGTGCGGGGCAGGCTTTTTCCGGATCATGCTCTAGCGCTCTACGACCGCACGAACGCCAAAAACCTTCTGAAACCCCTGCTGTCCTTTTTGGGTAATCGCGACAGCTCGGGTGCCGTCGATCCTTCTGACCCACCCTAGCTCAAAGCAGCGGCAGGTTAGCGCAACGCCGATCACACCAGCGAGATGCGGCCGCCGCTCACTCCAATCCAGGCACGGACGGCAGAACAGCCGGCCAGTAGGCGTGGTGGGCGCAAGCGTGACGCCGAAGCTGTTCAGGAAGTCGTGGCCAACCTTCGTCACCGTGCCGCCGTCCTGATCCAGTTAGATCTGGCCGCGGGCCAGCCAGCATGGCGTCGGCGATGCCGACCCCAAGCCGTCCCGCAAAGTGGTTGTAGCAGGTTCGCGCCAGGCGCATCGCGGCGTCGCGCGGCCCAGTACGTATGGCGCGGACTCCTTGTCGGCCATCGGCGCGGCTAGCGAAGTTTGCAATGCTCTCCAGCAGGCCCGCAACCTCCGGGGAGGCGAGCCGATGGTAGCGATGGCGCCCCTGCGGGCTCATGACGACCAGGCCGGCGTCGATCAGTTTCGACAGGTGCCCGCTTGCCGTTTGCGGCGTCACGCCGGCGGCGGCCGCGAGCTCTCTTGCCGTCAACGCCCGGCCATCCATGAGCGCGTCTAGCATGTTCACCCGGCCGGGATCGCCGATCAGCGCGCCGATCTCCGCGAGCCTGCTCTGATTGAGCATGTTTGCTGCTCCGACTTCGGAGGCGATCTTATCGCACAGGCTTGAGCGATGCTACGACGCCGGTCGTAGCTTGCATCGGCGCAACCTTCCTAGTGTGGGTCGACGTCAAGACCTCAACTCAAGGAGTAACGCTGTGAAGCTCGAGCACAAGATGGCGCTGGAACATGGGACGTTCGCGGTGGACGACGTGTCGCTTCACTATGTGAAAGCCGGCGCGGGGCCGCTGTCCTGATCCGCGCCTTCCTCGCCCGCACAATGGGTGCCGAGCGAATTGCACCAGACGCGACGGCGTGGCGCGTCCTACAGCAGCGCCGGACCGCTGAAGAGATGAAGGAGCGCATGACATGACACTTGCCGATGCAGAAGAGTTCGTGACCCGTTTCGCCGCCGCCTGGGCGGCCCGAGACAGCGAGATGTTCCTGCGGTTGTGGTGGCCGGAGGGCAAGCTGCACTATCCGTTCGCAAGCCGCGTCATCCGGGGCGACGAGATCGGCATGCTCAACGAGCTCACAAAGGGCCGCTCGACCGATCTCAAATGGTTCATGGTCGACTGGACAGCGCGCGGCGACGTGATCGTGGTCGAGTGGGAGTCGACCAGCCGGCTCGGCGAGCGCGTCCTCTCCTGGCGCGGCGTCGACAAGCTGACGCTGCGCGACGGCCGGATCATCGAGGAGGTCGTCTACGCCGACACGGCGCCGCTCCAGGCGCTGCGCCGCGGCGAGACCTTCGAGGCGCTTATCCCCATCCCGGACTGACTGCGTTGCTGAAGGCAGCGTCGCGAACCTTGCGGGGGCCGGGCGGACGGCAAAAGCAGCCAGACGCCACGCGGCAGCGCCTGTTTGATTTGCGCAATTGACGCGATGACAAGATGACGAAGGGGCCGTCACGGCTGGCCGCCCCTTTCATGTGGTCAATCTTGGACATCGCGATCATGCAGCGTCTCCCGCGAGACCCGCGATCGGATTTGTCCCGCACCCGGCCGCAATGAACGGTCTTCTCAGGCTTGCGAAGGACGCGCTGCCGGCATCCGGTCGAAAACTGTCAAGCCTTCGGGAATAATTGCCCAGTGCGGACGGCTGCTGGCAAAGATTGCGATCTTTGGATCAAACAGCGAGGGATCGTCCAGCGATCCGGCATAGATCGTGAAAGACTCCGATTTGCCGACCACGCCGCCGAACACCAGGCTGGCACAGATTGGACAGGAATTGCGCACCGCGTCGGTGCCGCGCGCAGCCTTCGAGACGAACTGCTGGCTGGCACCGGTGAAACGTACGGCGCTTTTGGGAAATCCCATGAACGGGATGAAACCTGACCCGGATGCTTTCTGGCAATCAGCGCAGTAGCAGTGACCTGTCCCCGACGGCTCGCCGACAGCTTCATAGCGCAGCGCGCCGCAAAGACAGCCGCCGGCGTAACGCTTCTGGATATCGCTCATCGGAGGATTCTCGCTGCTTGCAGTTTGAAAATCAATACTTGGATGGACCGAAGAATGCGCCGGCCCTGTCTCACCAAGAAGTGGAAAATCGCGGCCCGACGATTTGCATTGCCGACGTATTGCAATGAGCGGGCATCCTTGTCGTCATGCGGCGTCAAGGCCTTTGCGGAAAGTTACTTTTTCGCGCGCGGAAGCTGCTTTCCGGCATTGCTCGGGGCCGGATGATCCAGTTCGAACATGCGCGGAACGCGCGCCAGACTTCAGCGGCCGACCCGGTGTCCGCGCGACGGTCGAATGCGCAACCTCTCCCGCGCCAAAGCGAGCAGGCCGGCGGCGGCGGGCCATTTGAGAACGATTTTGCGCGTCGGTGGCAAATTAGAGTTGAGACAATGAAGGCAATGATAGCATCATCGTCACTGCTATTCTGCGGGAGCCGCCCGGCCAGGAATAGGGATGGAGGATGGTTGCCAGCGACAGCTTTGCCGAGTTCCTGCGCGAGCAGCTCGCGCCGCTCGGCCATATCACCGTGCGGCGCATGTTCGGCAAGACCGGCGTGTTCTGCGACGGACTGATGCTCGCCATGGTGAGGGACGACACGCTGTACTTCCGGGTTGATGACGACAACCGGGAGGCCTTCAAGGAGGCCGAGGTCTTTCCGCCGCTCAACTACGGCAAGAAGGGCCGCACCATCGACCTCTCCTTTTGGCGCGCGCCGGAGCGGTTGTTGGACGAACCCGATGAGTTCGTCGCGTGGGCGCGGCTAGCGCTGGCGGCCGCTAGCCGGGTGGCGGCGAAGCGAGCACCGGCAGCGCCAAAGCGAATATCAGGGCGAAAATCAAGACAGACGAGAGTCTAACGGCCGCCCGCCGCGGCAGCTCGCCTCGGCCGGCGGACGGCTCGCACCTTGCCGCTCTTGTTTCCGCCGCCGCAAAAGAATTGATCGCCGCCATCGGACTCCAGCCCCGACACGGCCGTTCCGGCGGGCATCTCGAGCCTCTCCAAAACCTCTCCCGTTTGCGGATCGACCCGCCTCACATCGCTCTCATCGCCCTCCCAGGTGCCGTGCCAAAGCTCGCCGTCGACCCAGGTGACCCCGGTGACGAAACGCTTGGACTCGATGGTACGAAGGATCGCGCCGGTTTGCGGATCGATCTGATGGATCTTGCGGTCCCGGTACTGTCCCACCCAGAGTGTCCCTTCGGCCCAGGCGAGGCCGGAGTCACCGCCGCCGCCGGGCGCGGGGATCGTTGAGAGCACGCGGCCGCTCTTCGGGTCGATCTTCTGGATGCGATCTTCGGCGATTTGAAACAGGTGCTGGCCGTCGAAGGCCGTGCCTGCGTGGGCTGCGACCTCGATCGAGCGCAGCGTCTTGCCGCTCGCCGGATCGAAGGCGTTCAGTCTGTCTCCGGCGGCAAACCAGACTTGCTGACCGTCATAGGTGACCACATGCACGCTGTCGACACCCGGAAAGGGTCCATATT